>JACQRN010000316.1 GCA_016206515.1 Planctomycetota bacterium
GTCCTCTGGACGGGAGTACTCGAGCCCGGGGACGGTCATGCTCAACGAACGGTCGACGAGGACCTTCACGACCGTCTGCCGGCTCTCGCGCCTCGTCAGGACCATGCGCGTGTCGGCCAGGTACGAGACCACGATCGCCAGGACCCCGGCGCGCAGGACGGCGAGCGACACGGCCAGGGGCCGGGACGAGAGCGCCCGCTCGCGCAGGTACAGGCCCAGCGCGACCCCCCCCGCCGCCAGCAGCGCCAGGAGAACCCCCGCGCGCGGCCAGCCGGTCGAGACCGACCACGACGTGTTCGCGGCGAAGGCGGCGGGCTCCAAACCGAGAAGCCAACGGATCACAAGCCGACCGTCCTGCGCCCTGCGTCCTGCGTCCTGCGAGGTCTCATTTTCATTGCCTCGAACTGAACCATCTCGCCAGCAGCGATTCCAGGGCGAAGATGCCCAGGAGGCACGTCAGCGCCAGTGTCCACCACTCCCGCGTGTCGGCGGTATCCGCGATCTTCTCGCGCAGGGAGTCGAGCGTATCGATCACGGTCACGCGGGCCGGTTCGAGACGCCGTGAAATCTCGGAGGCGTCCGCGCGCGCCAGATCCCCCTCCGCGGGATCGACGTTGCGCGCGTGGAAGAACCGCTCGCGGACCGGCCGACCGATCTCCAAGGCGTAGACCCCCGCGCTCGAGACCGACCGCCGGGCCTCGGCGCTCCCGTGGCCGAACCGGACGGTCGCGCGGTCCTCCTGCGCCTCCTCGGGGTGGACCTCCTGCACCGCGAACTCGGGGCCGGGTCCCGTGACCGTCATCGGCTCTGCGAGGAACCGCGCCGGCAGGAGCTCCTGGAGCGGCTCGCCGGCCAAGGCGTTCCGGCGCGCCCCCGATTCGGACAGGACGTAGGCGAGGTCGTGCACGATCGCCAGGTATGCGTAGCACGCCGGGAAATCACCCCAGGACCGGTCGCAAGGGACCCCGAAGCAGTACGAGGCGCCGAGCCCCACGGGACGCTCCACGAGCGCGCTCCCGCCCCCCTCCGACCAGGTCAGGACCGACCGCGCCGCTCCCCCTTCGGGGATCTCCAGGGCGCGGTGCTTGCGGACGAAGGCGTACCCGAGATGGAAGGCGTAGTCCTGGAACCACGGCGCCATCGGGTGCGTCGTGTCGACCGCCATGTTGTAGAAGCGGTCCTCGGATGCCTCCCTCGCCTCGCCGATCCGGCACGGGAGGATCCCCTCGCCACCGGCGAACAGAACGTCGTTGTAGAACGGGACGTCGATCTCCTCCCCGAGGAAGAAGACGAGCCCGCCGCCGTTGCGCGCGTACGAGGCGAGCCGTTCGAGCTGCCCGGGCCGGTCCGGGGACCCGCGCGGGATCGAGCGGACGTTGCACAGGAACACCGCGCCGCACGAGGCGAAGTCGTGCGCATCCTCGTTGCGGAACCTCCACAAGGGGACCCGCTCGACGTCGATCGGGCTGGCCCCCCCCAGCGTGAGCGCCCACTCCAGCAGCGACGTCCCCCGCAGGGGGTCCTCGCCGGAGGGGGTCCCGTCGACGACCATCACGCGCACGCGGTTGCGCACGGAAACCGACAGGTGCCGCTCGTCGTCCGAGCGCAGCCGGTCGGCGCCGATCTCCACGGTCAGCGCGTGCGCCCCGCTGTCGCGGAAGGTGTAGAAGAGGGTCAGCGTCTTCTCCTGGCCCGCGTCGAGCCCGTCGTCGATCTGGCCTTCCCAGCGCCGGATCCGCCCGGGGCCGGTCCCCTCGTACAGATCGACCTGGATCTCTCCGGGATGAGCCTCCCCGAAATTCCGCACCGTCACGCTGAACCGCGCGGGACGGCCCGGGGAGACGAAGCGCGATGTGGCCGAGAAATCGGTGATCGCGAGATTCGACACGGGATCCCGCGTGACGTCCACGAGCGTCACCGAGGCGCCCTGGGCGACCGCCTGGACGACCTCGGAGGCGTCCCGCCACACCGCCTCGTCGTCCCAGCCGCGCCTCTGGAGGTCGGTGAGCAGGATCACCTCCTTGCGCGGGAGGTCGGACACGCCGAGGTACTGCCTCGCCAGTTCCCGGAAGAGGTGGACGGGGACCCCCGGAAGATCGGACACCGCGCAGTCGGGCCGCCGCAGCGCGTCGAGCGCCTCGCGCACCGAGATATCCCCCGCCGCGCCGGAGGCGAGCGGCACGACGTCGTCGGCGTACTTCAGGAGCGTCACATCGCCGCGCCCCTCGATCTCCTCGATCAGGGACGAGGCCGCCTCCTTCGCGAGGTCGAACCGCGAGCGCGCCCCCTCGAGCGCCGCCATGCTGTACGAGGCGTCGATGCAGACGATCCGGTGCAGCCGGTCCGCCCCGAGCGCCGAGGCGAGCCCCTGCGACACCGCCGGCCGCGCCAGCGCGAAGGCGAACAGAAGCATCGCCGTGATCCGCAGAAGCAGCAGGATCAGTTCCTCCAACCGCACGCGCCTGCGCGTCTTCTGGAACGCCCGCAGCAGGAACTCCATCGCCGCCCAGTCGATCCGCCGGTACCGCCTGCGGTTGAGCAGGTGGAGGATCACCGGAACGGCGGCCATGGCGCCGAGCCAGAGGAGGGCGGGGGAGGCGAAGGTCATTGTGGAATTGCAAATCGCTCGGACGTCGTGTCCTCGCGATTTGCGTCTTGTCCGGCTCGGCGGAGCCTCGCCGGCCAAAGCCTCGCTCCGGGACACCCCACCTTCGCGCCTGCGGCGCTAAGGCGGGGACCCGGTCCCGCCGCTCGGCGACCGCGCACATCCTGTGCGCGGTGCGCGACAGACGGAGCCAATCTCATGCACTCCTCGCGCTGCGGGCCTTCGCGCCGGCGCGGGTGGCGAGGTAGGCGGTGAGGACGACGTCGAGGGTCTGGTCGGTGGTGACCGGGACGTAGTCGATGTTGTAGCCGCGGCACCCCTTGCGGAGCGCCTCGCGGAAGCGCGTCACCTCGTCGAGGTACGCCTGGCGCAGCGCCCGCGGCTGGGTGAGGATCGGGGGGATCCCCTCGAGCCCCACGAAGCGCGTCAATTGCTGGAACGGGAAGTCGACCTCGTCGCGGTCCATCAGGTGGAACAGGATCACCTCGTGCTTCTTGTGCCGCAGGTGCTGCAATCCGAGGAGGATCTCCTGCGGGTCGTCGAACAGGTCCGAGACGACGACCACGAGCCCCTTGCGCGAGAGCTTCTCGGCCATCGCGTGGAGCGTCGAGGCGATCTTCGTCTTCTCGCCGGGCTTCGTGCCGGCCAGCGTGGAGAGGATCGCCCGCAGGTGCGCCGGGCTGCTGGATACCGGAAGCTGCGCCCGGACGTCCTTATCGAACACCACCAGCCCCGCGGCGTCCTGCTGCTGGATGATGAGGTAGGCGAGCGCCGCGGTCATCGTGGCGCCGTAGTCGAGCTTCGTCATCGCCCCTTGGGAGGCGTACGCCATCGACTCGGAGGCGTCGAGCAGCAGGTGCGCCCGGAAGTTCGTCTCCTCCTCGTACTGCTTGATGTAGAACCGGTCGGACTTGCCGAACACCTTCCAGTCGATGTGCCGGATGTCGTCGCCGGCGACGTACTCGCGGTGCGAGGCGAACTCGACCGAGAACCCCTGGTACGGCGACTTGTGCTGCCCCGCGATGAACCCCTCGACGATCAGCCTCGCGCGCAACTCCAGGCGCGAGACCTTGTTGAGGACCTTCGGGTCGAGGTACTGGGTGTAGTCCTCGGTCGGCATGGGCTACCCCGCCTACGCCGACGTCCCGGCCATCTGGCTCGGGTGCGCCTCCGTGGTCTCGATCAGGCGGTCGATGATCTTGTCGGAGGTGATCCCCTCCGCCTCGGCCGTGAAGTTCGTGATGATCCGGTGCCGCAGGACCGGGTGCGCGACCGACTGGATGTCCCCGGTGGAGACGAACTCGCGCCCCTCGAGGATGGCGCGCGCCTTGCCGCCCAGGATCAGGTACTGGCTGGCGCGCGGGCCGGCGCCCCAGGAGAGCCACTCCTTGCAGAAGTCGGCGCACTCGGGGGTCGTCACGCGCGTGCGACGCACGAGCGCGGTGGCGTAGCGGATCACCGCGTCGGCGACCGGGGTGCGCCGGACGATGTCCTGCAGCGCCAGGATCTCCTTGCCGTCGAGCACCTTGCTCATCTCGATCTGCTTCTGGGCGGTCGTCGCCTTGACGATCTCCAGCTCCTCTGCCTCCGCGGGGTAGTCGACCTTCGTCTTGAACATGAACCGGTCCTGCTGCGCCTCCGGGAGCGGGTAGGTCCCCTCCTGCTCGATCGGGTTCTGGGTCGCCAGGACGAAGAA
>JACQRN010000317.1 GCA_016206515.1 Planctomycetota bacterium
GCGCCTCCTCGACCGGATCGCCGAGGCCGCCGGGGAGGCGGTCGCCGGCGCGACCGTCCGCACGGTGGGCCGGCGGCGCGGGGTGTCCGACCGGATCGGCGATCTGGACGGGGCGATCGCGCGCCGGCGCATCGTCGTCCTCGATTACTACTCGCAGCGCCGCGACGAGGCATCGCGCCGAGCGGTGCGCCCGTACGGGATCGCGCAGGAGGACGGCGCCTGGTACCTCGTGGCGCACTGCGAGCGGGACGACGCGGTGCGCACGTTCCGGATCGACCGGATCCGGCGCGTGGAGCCGACCTCCCGCGCGTTCCCCCTCCCCGACGGCCTCGACTGGCGCGGCACGGTATCGAGCGGCCTGTACCGCCCCTCGCGCGCGGACCGGACGGTCCGCCTGCGCCTCGGCACGCGGCTGGAGACGTGGGCCCGCGAGCACCTTCCCGCCGGCTCCCTGCGCCGCGCCCCCGGAGGCGCATTCCTCCACGAGTTCCCGAGCGCGTACCCCGACTCGGTCGCCCGCTGGGTCGTCGGGCTCGGCCCGGACGCGGAGGTGCTCGGACCCCCCGAGTTCCGCGCGGCGGTGCGCAGGCACTGCGAGAAGGTTCTCAAGGCGCACGCGGCGCGGGGGGCGCGATAGGCCGCGCCCACGAAGTCTTCCGAAAGATTCTCCTCATCGCACCTAGCCATAGCGCTAGTAGTCCAATGACGCCGCCCCACCCAATCACCGTCACGAACATGACAACTCTCGGGGCTCCTGAGTCAGACGCAAAGCAGAGCATTAGCCCGAAGAACCAGATCACGATCGTGAGTGCCGTCACCAGCAATGCCAGCACGCACTTCCCGAGCATCCTGAGCATGAGGAAAGAGTATTAGATTAGCATTCACAATACTAAATTTCCTCGGGGGGCGCGGTCGAGCCTGGTACCCGAACCTAAAACACCCTCACCGGCAAAATCATCATCTGCAGCCCGCGGAACTGCAACCTGCGTTGGATCTCGAACACCGACTGGGCGTGCAGGATGCGCATGAGGAACCCCGACTGGGCGAAGATCAGGTTCCCGCCGAAGAAGACGGCGCGGGGGTAGCGCTTGGAGACCTCGACGGAGAACTCCTCGATCCGGTCGAGGGGGTCGGTCGAGACGTCGACGAGCGCCTCGGCGTGGTAGCCGAGCTTGCGCATCCGCGTGACGTACCGGTCCGCCTCGCCGCGCGTGGCCGTCAGGAGGTGCTCGACCTGCTCGGCCCCCTTGAACTGGTCGAAGTCGATCACGCCGACGGAGACGAAGACGAAGTTCCGGAAGTGGCCGGGGAACATCCTCTGCGCGGTGAGAAGCGCGTGGATCCCGAGCCCCCCGTAGCGGGTCACGAAGAAGACGGCGGTCGGAGCCTCGGGCTCCATCTTCCCCGGCTCCTTCGCCTCCGGCTCCAGTTCGAACCCCTGCACGAGCGCGTTGAGGCGGTGCAGCATCTTCCCGACCCGCAGGTAGTGCCGGTGGATCGCCAGGCAGAGCCCCACGACCCCCGCGGTGATCGCCAGGGTCACCCAGGCCCCCTGCGCGAACTTCAGGACCGTCGTGGAGACGAGGATCAGGAGGGTCAGCAGAAGCCCGACGCCGTTGATCGCGAACTTCTTGCGCCAGTGCGGCCCGCGGTTGCGCAGCCACAGGCGGCACATCCCCAGTTGCGTGAGCGAGAAAACGATGAACACGTTGATCGCGTACATGACGACGAGGATCCCGACGCTGCCGCGGGTGACCAGGAGCAGAAGCCCCGCGGATGCCCCCATGAACACGACCCCGTTCTGCACAACGAGACGGTCGGAGAGGTTCGCCAGGTTGTGCGGCACCCACCGGTCGACCGCCATATTCGCCAGGACCCGCGGGCCGGCCACGAACCCCGCCTGCGCCGCGACGAACAGGAGCGCCGCCTCGGTCAGCAGGATGATGAACACGACGGTGCGCCCCAGGGGCCACCCCCCGTAGAGGTCCTGCAAGAGGACCGCGTTAAGCGTGCGCGAGCCCGTCCCGTCCGGCACCACGCGGGTCAGCACAAACGCCAAAAGCAGCCCCCCCGCGGTGAAGGCGAGCGAAACCGCCATGTAGAGCATCGTGCGCTTGCCGGTCTTCGCGCGGGGATGGGCGAGGATCTGCGCGCCGTTGGCGACCGCCTCGATCCCGGTGTACGTGCCGCCGCCGAGGGAGTAGGCGCGAAGGAGCAGAAGCGCCACGCCCCACACGCCGAGGGAGGAGGTCCCCCGCTCCAGGTCCGAGGGGAAATCCGCGGGGAGGGACAGGAGGTTCCCGCGCGCGGAGAAGATCGCGTAGAGGATCGTGAAGACGTGCGTGACGACGAACGCCAGGAAGACCGGGAGCAGGACCCGTACCGACTCCTTGACCCCCTCGAGATTCAAAAGGACGAGCATCGCGATCCCGAGAAGCCCCGCCCACACGCGCAGAGAGTGCCCGCCGCCGGGGGTGAGACTGAACAGCTGGTCGACCCCGCTCGCCACCGAGATCGCGACCGTCAGGACGTAGTCGACCACCAGCGCGCTCCCGCATACCGCCCCGGGGAGCTTGCCCAAGAGCTTCGTCGTGACGCCGTACCCCCCGCCGCCCGACGGGAACTGCTCGATCACCTGGGCGTAGGAGGCGGAAATCACGCCGACCGTCAGAGCCACCATGAGGACGAGGACGACCCCGAGCGACGGCAGGCCGTGTTCGTGCAGAACCAGGAAGGCGTGCTCGGGGCCGTAGCAGGAGGACGAGAGCCCGTCCGCCCCCAGACCCACCCATGCCATCAGCGCCACGAGCGCGAGCGAGCGGTACGTCTGGGGGTTGCGCGGATCGACCGCACGGCCGAAGAGACGCTCCAGCCAGGTGGGAGGCGACAGAGGGCCCGGGGCGGCCATGAAGGGTCAGATCATCGGATAAGGAGGATCAGGAGAAAAGGAGACAGGAGACGGGAGACAGGAGGGAAGCGGAGAAGTCCCTCCGCCCTGCCTCAAGAATCCTCGTAGTGGACGCCGGCCCAGCAGTCCCCGGTGTTCAGATTCGAGTTGCCGGCCTGCTTGGCGTACAGAAACAGCTGCATCCGGTAGGCCACCAGCGTCTTGAGACATAGGTCGATCAAAAGCGCCCCCAGGGTCCGGTTCGTCCCCCAGGGTGGCACGAGTTGCTGGGTGACAAACTTCTCCTCCGGAATCCCCTTCAGGAGCGTCCGGAACCCCTCCATCTGCCGGTCCATCTCCGCCGGGAACCCCTCGGAGGGCATCGCCGCCGTTCGCTTCTGCTCCTTGTGAAAGCCGCTCCAGTCCCCTCCGAAGAAGGCATTGGAAACGGCCACGACCTTCGCGAATCCCAGAGGGGCGAAGGAGAGGTACCGCAGCAGTTCGAGCGTGGTACGCATCCCCGGGGCGGGGCGATAGTCAAGCGCCCGATCCGGTAGCCGTGAGAAGAGGTGCTTGCAAAGGAGAGTCTCGTGCTCCAACGAGGCGAGAAGTTCGTCGCGTGTGATCACGTCGCTACCCCCCTCCCGCCCGGAACTCCTTCGCCTTCTGCGCCATCCCCGCCTCGCGCGCCGCCTCCTCCGACACCCCCTGCGCGGCGGCGAACTGCCGCAGCTCCTGCGTGATCTTCATGCTACAGAACTGCGGGCCGCACATCGAGCAGAAGTGCGCGAGCTTCGCCCCCTCGGAGGGGAGCGTCGCGTCGTGGTATGCGCGCGCGGTGTCGGGGTCGAGCGAGAGCGCGAACTGGTCGTTCCAGCGGAAGTCGAAGCGGGCGGCGGAGAGCGCGTCGTCGTGCGCCTGCGCGGCGGGGTGCCCCTTGGCGAGGTCCGCCGCGTGCGCCGCGATCTTGTAGGCGAGCACCCCCGCCTTGACGTCCGCGCGGTCGGGGAGCCCCAGGTGCTCCTTCGGCGTGACGTAGCACAGAAGCGCCGTCCCGTGCCAGCCGATCAGCGCCGCCCCGATCGCGCTGGTGATATGGTCGTACCCGGGCGCGACGTCGGTGGTGAGCGGCCCGAGGGTGTAGAACGGCGCCTCGGCGCACGCGCGCAGCTGCCGGTCCATGTTTTCACGGATCAGGTGCATCGGGACGTGGCCGGGCCCCTCGATCATGACCTGGCAGTCGCGCTTCCACGCGCGGGCGGTGAGGGAACCGAGCACCTCGAGCTCCGCGAACTGCGCCTCGTCGTTGGCATCGGAGATGGAGCCGGGGCGCAAGCCGTCCCCGAGCGAGAAGGAGACGTCGTAGGCGCGCGCGATCTCGCAGATTTCATCAAAACGATCGAACGCGAAGATCTCCCGGTGGTGCGCCAGGCACCACTTCGCGTGGATGGATCCCCCGCGCGAGACGATCCCGGTCCGGCGCTGGGCGGTGAGGGGGATGTGCCGCAAGAGGACGCCGGCATGGATCGTGAAGTAGTCGACCCCCTGCTCGGCCTGCGAGACGAGCGTGTCGCGGAAGATCTCCCAGGTCAGATCCTCGGGCTTGCCTCCGACGCGCTCGAGCGCCTCGTAGATCGGCACGGTCCCGATCGGGACGGGCGAGTTGCGCAGGATCGCCTCGCGGGTCGCGAACAGGTCTCGTCCGGTGGAGAGGTCCATCAC
>JACQRN010000318.1 GCA_016206515.1 Planctomycetota bacterium
GCCCTGGAGCATCTCCGCCCACGCCAGAGGGACGCGCTCCTCCTCCATTACTCGGAAGGCCTGTCCGTCGAGGACGTGGCGAACTCGCTCGGGATCCCGGTCGGGACCGCGAAGACGGAAATGCACCGGGGGAGGATGAAACTGCGGTCCCTCCTGGGGGGTAGTCCGGAAGGGGAGACGGCATGAAACCGACATGCAGCCAGTTCCTGCGGTGGGGCGAGCGGTTCCTGGAGGGGAGCCTCGATTCGAGCGAGCGGCTCGGGTTTGTGCAGCACCTGCGGATCTGCTCCCTGTGCGTGGAGGAGGTGGCCGCTTCGCGCCGCGTGGAGGAGGGGTTGCGTGCGCTCGGGAGGCCGCGGGCCGCCGCTCTGTCTGCGGAGGGGGCGCGTGCGATCCTGGATCGCTCCGCGCGGCGGGGCGCACCCCCCGTGCGGGTCTGGGCGGCTGCCGCCGCGCTCCTCGTCTGCGTGGGGATCGGCTGGCGGCAGTGGGGAACGGGCGGACCTGCGGATCTCCCGCCCGACGCCCCGGCGCCGGAGGCGCCTGCCGGCTGGCGCTCCCACCTGGCGCTCCTGGCCGGCGAGGCGCCCCGAGCGACGATGGCGGTCGGGCGCGCCTGGCGCGCGGTTCGCGGAGGGGACGAGGCACGGGAGACGCCGCTCGACCGGGTCGAGGGGGCGCTTCAGGTCGCGGATGAGGCGTGGTGGAAGACGCTGGGATGGGCGTGCCGCATGACGGGCGAGGCGGATGTGGTGATCCTGGCGGCGGTTGGGAGATGAACGTCGTCCCGAGGAGCCATCGATCCGTGTTCAAGCGACGAGGGACCTATGTTCATCGGCGGAGCGACAAACAAAGGTCCCTCGGTCCGCGGAAACATCGCGGCCCTCGGGACGACACAGCAGGAGGAGAGCATGAAACGTAATCGGCTGGTTGTGGGGTTCCTTCTGATCGCGGGCACGGTCCTGGCGGTAGAACCCTCCGGCTGCGTCCCGTCGGAGGCGTTCCTCTACGGCGAGGCGCGCGACCTCGACGCCCTGTGGGATGCGGTGAAGGTCTCCCCCGTCGGCGCGGAGGCCCGCGCGCTCCTGGAGGAGTTCGGGCAATGGGAGGGGATCCAGGCGGGGATGGAGTCGTTTCGCGCCACCCAGGGGATCGATATCGAGTCGCTCCTTCGCGGCGGCCTCGGGCACCGCGCGGCGGTCGCGGTGCGGGCGAATCCGGACCTCGTCGCGATGCTCCAGGGTGTGGTCGCAGACAGGGTGGTCCACTCCTACCCGCCGCGTTATGAGCAGGCGCAGCGGGAAGCTAGGGAAGCCCGGGAGAGGTTGGAGCGCGAGGGGATCCTCGGCGCGATTCTCCTCTCGTCCGCCGAGGCGGGGTGGATGGGAGTGAACGTCCCGAGGTTCTGGGAGGAGGAGAGGTATCTCATCAAGGAGGCCGGGACCTACCGTGATGCGCGCTGCATCACGAAGGAGAAGGCCGGCCGACGAAGCCACGCCGCCCTGCGCGGAGATCTCATGGTTGAGAGCAACGACCGCGCGTTCCTCGAGGCGATCCTCGACCGTGCGGCGGGGGGCGAGGGGGCGACGGTGGAGTCCTCGGTTCGATGGCAGGAGGCGTGCGCATCGCTCCCCGAGGGGGCGCAGATCCGTCTTCACCTGGATGGTCGGACCCTCGCGGAGACGGTCCCCTGGGCGGAGATTCTGCCGGTGATCGGTGAGATCCGGCAGCGGCGCTTGGAGGAGCGTATCGTCCTCCCCTGGCTGGAGACGTTCGAGGGGGTTGTAGCGGGCGCACGCCTCGACCCTGCGGGGTGGTGCGAGGCGCAGGCACG
This sequence comes from Planctomycetota bacterium, assembly GCA_016206515.1. Taxonomy (GTDB): domain Bacteria; phylum Planctomycetota; class SBBH01; order SBBH01; family JACQRN01; genus JACQRN01. The sequence goes on from JACQRN010000318.1 coordinate 1,835, forward strand.
CGGTTCGTTCGACGCCGCGCGCGTCCCGCAGGGGGCGTTTCCGGACTGGACGAAGCTTCCGACCCGGGTTCCGGAGGGGTTCCGGTCCCTCCCCGCGGATGCATGGATCGCCGGGGCGACCCGCTTCGACGCCGGATCCTGGATCGACCGGATCTCCGCCCAGATCCCGGAGTCCGACCGTGCGCTCACCCTCGCCCGTGTCGCCGCGGTCGCCCAGGGGCTCGGGATCGCCGAGCCGGGGCGGTTCGTGCGCGAGTGCGTGGGTCCGGAGGCGGGGATGGCAGTCCTCCCCGGCCCCGTGGACGAGTACGGCGAGCCGTTCCCGCCTCGGTTGGTCCTCTGGTTGGCGTTGGGCGGGGACGGGGCGGCCCAGGTGCAGGGGGCGCTCTCCCGCCTGGAGGGGTGGCTTCTCCTGTTCGCGTCGATGCAGGTCCGGGGCGTCGAGCCTCCTGCGTTCGAAACGCGGTCGATCGGCGGCGCCGACGTGAGGGTCCTGCGCGTCCCGCCCCTCCCGGACGGCCGCCGCGTCCCGGTCTCCCCGTGCTGGGCGGTCCACGCCGGCCGGCTCTGGTTCTCCACCGACGTCGGGGCGCTCGAACGGATCCTGACGCTCCCCGCGGGGGAGTCCCTGGCGGATTCGACAGGGTACCAGGCCACCGAGGGGCGCCTGCGCCGGCCGGGGATCTCCCTTGCTTATCTCAACGTCCCCGCCGTGGTCGCATACGGCGGTTCCGCGCGGGAATGGATCGCCGGGCAGATCGCCCGCAAGGAGGGGAGGGAGTCCGCCGACGTGTCGCGCGAGTTCGACGCGGTCCTGCGCCTCCTCGGGCATGTCGGGCCCGTCCTGACCAGTTCCTGGGCCGAAGGGGCCACGCTCGGGATGGAGGCGCACTGGGAGATGAAGTAGGGCTTCGTTTCGGAGTACCGGAACAGCGTCTTATACTCGTGCGTGTGACACGAGCGCTCCTGGCGGCGTTTCTGCTCGGTGGCTGCTGCCGCGGTGGCGGGCCGGGCCCCTCGTCCCTGCCCAGCCCGGCGGATCCGTCCCAGGCCAGTTCCCAAACGGTCCTGTTCATCATGGAAAGGATCACGCAGCATGCCCGGATCGTCCTGTTCGTGGGGGGCGAGGGGGCGGTCCTGGCTTCGCGCGCGCAGGTCGTTCCGGGCGGCCCTCCGGAAGTGCAGTGGATCGACATCGAGGGGGAGCCCGTGCGATTCCTTTGCGGCTCCTTCGCGGCATGGGAACGGGCGCGCGTCCAGGGCGAAACTCAGGATTGGTATGCCCTTCCCGCGGACCTCGCGAACCTTTCGCGGGTCCTCGAGTTGGAGGCGTGGGTGTACCGCACCTGGGTCGCGAACCTGGCGCAAAGGGATGCGGAGATGGCGCGGAGGGTGCCGAAGGTCTCGTTCACGCTCGCGATCGCGCGCGGGGGGGGGGCGGACGCCGGGGAGGTCGAGCGCTCGGTACGCGCCGCCTACGGAGAGCATTTCGGCGCCTTCCTGACGCTTCGCGAGGAGCCGTAGCGATATGGCATTCGCCCTTCTGGGGCTCTCCGTTCTGGAGGCGCTTCTGCTGGGGCTCGCCGTCTGGAGCGGGCTGCAGTGGGCGACGGGAGGGGTCGGCGCGGGGGGGAACCACCTCCTGCACGGATTCGCGGGCGCGAGCGCCGTCTGCTTCGTCCACTGCCTGGCGATCTTCTATTTCGTGGGGACGGGGAAGGATCTCAAGGAGGGGACCGAGGAGATCGGCCCCCTTCACGAGGAGGCGCGTAAGCGGGTCCGCGGCGCGGCCGCGCGCGTTCACCCGCTGGCGACCTTCGCGATCCTGCTGACGCTATGGGCCGCCATCTCCGGGGCGATGGCGTACGCGGGCTCCCTCCCCCCGTGGGCGCACTTCCTGTCCGTTCTCGTGGCGCTCTTCCTGAACGCGGTGGCGATCCCCGTCGAATTCAACGCGATGCGGCAGAACGTCGCGTTCATCCGGCGCGTGGATGAGTTGCTTCGTGAGATTCATCATTGAAAACGCGTTCCGCGAACGTCCTGTTCGCGGAACGCTGGAGGGCTCCTCGCGCGGAGCGCTCGTCGCCCTGGCCTCGCTCCGCGCCACCCCACGCGCGGGAACCGTGCGCGTGGGGACCCGGGCGCGCCGCTCGGCGACCGCGGCCATCCCTGGCCGCGGACCGTGTTGGCCGTCCATCCCTGGCCGCCTGTCGGGCGCGCCGCGCTAGAATTGGCGTGTGCCGCTTCCGTTCCGGATCGGATTCGGGTGGGACCTGCACCGGTTCGAGGCGGGGCGGCCTCTGCGGCTTGGCGGGATCGAGGTGCCGCACCCGCGGGGGTTGTCGGGGCATTCGGACGCGGACGTCGCGTGCCATGCGCTCGGGAACGCCTTGCTGGGGGCCGCGGGGCAGGGGGACCTCGGCGCGCACTTCCCGGATTCGGATCCGAAGTGGAAGGGGGTCACGGGCGCGGGCATCTTGTCGGAAGTTCGGGCGATCGTGGCGCGCGCAGGGTGGATCCCCTCGCAATTCTCCGTGTTCCTGATCGCGCAGGCGCCTCGCCTCGCGCCGCACCGCGAGGCGATGCGGCGCGCCATGGCCGAAGCGCTCGGGATGGACCCCTCCTGCGCCAATGTCGCCTTCGCCACGCCCGAGGGGGTCGGCGCGCTCGGCCGCCAGGAAGCGATCGCCGCGCACGCCGTGGCGGTGCTCGAACCATCGGCACAATGGCCAGCTTCCCGCGAAGCGGGAAGCGTTGAGCCGGGGGGCTCGGGGGGGCGGAGCCATGGAGGGCGGGAGCCCCCCCGATCCATATGAAATTCTTTAACACGCTCGGTCGTACCCTCGTCGAGTTCTCCCCGATCGAGCCGGGGCACGCCCGCCTCTACACCTGCGGGCCGACCGTCTACGACCACGTCCACATCGGGAACTGGCGGGCGTTCCTGTTCGGGGACGTCCTGCGCCGCGCCTTGCGCGAGCGGGGGTTGCGTGTCACGCAGGTGATGAACCTGACCGATGTCGACGACAAGATCGTCGCCGCCTGCCGCCGGACGCTGACACCGCTCGGGGCGTTCACCGAGCCGTTCAAGCGTGCCTTCTTCGAGGGGCTCGACCTGTTGGGGATCGAGCGCGCGGAGCATTACCCCGAGGCGAGCTGTCACATCGCCGAGATGGTCGACCTCGTGCTGCGCCTGCGTGCGCGAGGGTTCACATACGACGTCGAGGGGTCGGTCTATTTCCGGATCTCGTCGTTCGAGCCATACGGGAGGCTTTCGGGGATCGAGGGGCGCACCCTGCGTGCGGGCGCGGGCGGTCGCGTGCAGAGCGACGAGTACGCGAAGGAGGACGTCCGGGATTTCGCCCTATGGAAGGCGTGGGTTCCCCAGGACGGCGAGGTCTTCTGGGAGACCCCGCTCGGGAAGGGGCGCCCCGGATGGCACCTGGAGTGCTCCGCGATGAGCATGAAGTACCTCGGGGAACGGTTCGACATCCACACCGGCGGGATCGACCTGTGCTTTCCGCACCACGACAACGAGATCGCGCAGTCGGAGGGGGCGACGGGGCACCCCTTCGTGAATGTCTGGATGCACAACGCGCACCTGTCGATCGACGGACAGAAGATGTCCAAGTCGCTCGGGAACCTGGTGCTGCTTCCGGCGCTTCTCGATAAGGGAACGGACCCGATGGCCGTGCGGCTCGCCCTGATCTCGACGCACTATCGCCAGCCGGCGAATTTCTCATTGGAGGGGCTCGAGGGGGCCGCGTCCTCCCTGCGGCGGCTGCGCGACTTCGCCTCGCGCCTCGAGCGCCTGGAGGGGGAGAGCGCGGGGGCGGCCGACCCCACGCTGGAGGCGTGCGAGCGGGCGTTCGACGCGGCGATCGACGACGACCTCAACGTGTCGCTCGCCCTGGGGGCGCTCTTCGACATGGTCCGGATCGTCCACCGCCTGGCGGACGCGGGGGAGATCGGGCGCGCCGACGGACTCCGCGCGCGCGACGTCGTGGGGCGTCTCGACCGCGTGCTCGGCCTGCGTCTTCTGAAGGGGGAGGACTCGCCGCCGGACGCCGACGTCGACCGTCTGATCGAGGAGCGCCGCGCCGCCCGCGCCGCGC
>JACQRN010000308.1 GCA_016206515.1 Planctomycetota bacterium
ACCAGGTCGGGGATCCCCAGGAGCGCCGTGATCGTCACGGCGATCAGGATTGCGTACTCCGTCAAAACCTGCCCAGAGCAGGCCCCTCGATTCTGTTGTCGTCTCACCATTCGCTTATCTCCAAACCCTATGCCATATTCACCGAACGGATATGCTATTGCTATAATACAACCCGTTTAATGACAACATGTTATATTGATAATCCACACGGAGCAACCTGGCATACAAGTCTGCTGTTCGTATTTGCAACACTTGTTCGGTTCATGACAGGCTGAACTTGGCGATCTTCCGTAGCAGGGCGTTCCTGCTGACCCCAAGCCGCGCGGCGGCATGGGTCCGGTTCCCGTGGCATGCGGACAGAGCCTTCTGAATCAGCTTTTTCTCCAGATCGTCTACCGCCTGATCCAGGAGCCCCCCACCGGGGTCCGCATCCGAGGTTCCCCGCGATTCCTCCTCGAGGGAATGAAGCGCCTGCAGCGTCAGGCGCCCCTCGGGCGCCAGGAGCAGCAGCCGCCGGACCCAGTTCTCGAGCTCCCGGACATTCCCGGGCCAGGCGCGCGCGCACAGGGCGTCGACCACCTCCGGGGCCACGGTTGGGACCTCCCGGCCCAGGGTGCTCGCGTGGCGTTCCAGGAGGTGGGCGACCAGTTCGGGGAGATCCTCGGGGCGCTCGCGCAGGGGCGGCAGACGCACCGTGACCGTGTTGAGGCGGTAGAACAGGTCCGCCCGGAACCGCCCCTCGGCGATGAGCGCCTCGAGATCCCGGTGGGTGGCGGACACGATCCGCACGTTCACCTTCCGGGTGGCGGTCCCGCCGACGGGGCGGATCTCCCCGGTCTCGACGGCGCGCAGCAGCGCCGCCTGGGAAGCCCCTCCCATCTCCCCGATCTCGTCGAGGAACAACGTCCCGCCGTCGGCGGCCTCGAAGAGCCCCTTGCGATCACGGACGGCGCCGGTGAAGGCGCCCCGCGTGTGGCCGAACAGCTCGCTCTCCAGGAGGGTGTCGGAGATCGCCGCGCAGTTCTGGGCGACGAACGGACCCGCGCGACGGGCGCCCCCCTCGTGCAGGGCGCGCGCGACGAGCTCCTTGCCCGTCCCACTCTCGCCCGAGAGGAGGACCGGCGCGTCCGTCTCCAGGAGGCGGTCGATCGAGGAGAGGAGTTTCCGGATCGCCTCGCTCGACCCGACGATCCGGCCGTACCGCTCCTTCCACGCCTCCGGGCGACCGACGGTCGACAGGCGCGCCTGGACCCGCTGCAGGGCGGCCTTGGCGTCGGCGACCTGTCCCGCGAGGCGGGCGTTGAGCGCCGCGATCTCGCGCAGCTGGCGCCGGTCGCGCTCGGCCATCTCCGCGTTCGTCCAGGCGATGGCGGCCTGCTCGGCGAGCGCCGACAACAGCTGCACCGCGCGCGGGCCGAACGCCTGGCGCGACAGCCGCGTATCGACGCAGAGCGCGCCCCGCACGGACCCGCCCAGGCGGAGCGGGACCGCCAGGAGCGAGCGCAGCTGCATCCGCTGCACGGACTGGGAGGCGGAGAACCGCTCGTCGTCGAGCGCGTCCACAGAGACCACCGGACGCGCGGTCCGCAGGCACTCCTCGGCGACCGATGCGCTCCCCTCGACTCGGGCCTCCCCTGCGGGGGGTGCCTCGTCTTTCCGATCGCCTGGGCCGTGCGCGGCGGCGACCCGCAGGCCGCTCGCCTCCCGGATCCAGAGGGAACCCCGTTCGGCACCGGTCAACGACACGGCCGCGTCGAGGATCGCGGGGAAGAGCCGCGCGCTCTCCTGCTCGCGATTGAGCGCCTTGTTGATCTCCAGCAGGCTGGAGACCTCGGGGAGTTCGAGCGGCGTCGCCTCGACGGAGACCGGCTGGGTGCGTCCCGCGTCCGACGCCGTCCGCGCCGCCGCGCCGCTCGCGACCGCGTCGCTCGCGACCGCGCCGCGCCCGGACGCGCCGCGCCCGGACGCAAGCAGGGACGCCAAACGCTTGCGCAGCGCACAGGCGCGTTCCTCGTCCCGTTCCGCCTCGGCGAGACGCAACGCGGCCTCCAGATGCGAGCGGGCCAGGGGCGCCTCCCCGAGCGTTTCGTACGCATCGGCGAACCCGAGGTGGGTGGAGACCTGTCCCCGGGTCTCCCCGGCGGATTCCAGGCAGGCCGCCGCGCGGGCGAAGGCGTCCAGCGCGCCGCGAGGGTCCCCCGAGCGCGAGGCGATCCGCCCCAGGACGCGCCACGCCATCCCCTCCGCCTCGGGACGCTCCCCGGAGCGCGCCAGCGCGCACGCCTCCTCGGCCTCCTTGCGCGCCTGGGCGACCCGTCCCGCGTCGAAGCACGCCGCCGCGAGGTTCGCCGCCAGGAGCGACCGGACCCCCGCAGCCGCCCCGGCCTTCTCCTGACGCGCCAACTCCCTGCGATACGCCTCGATCGCCTCTGCCAGCTTCCCCTGACGGTGGAGGAGCACCGCCCCGGAAGCGGCCGGGTCCGGGGCGGTCGGTGCCGGAGCGGTCATCGTCGGCCTTCGGCCCCCGGGGGCGAGCCCCGCGGGGGCAAGCCCCCCGGGGGCGCACGACGCCAGCGGACGCCCCCCCCCGGCGCATCCTCCAGGAGGATCCCGCGCGAGGCGAGA
>JACQRN010000319.1 GCA_016206515.1 Planctomycetota bacterium
CGCGGCGACGTTGTCGAGCATCTCGCGGCCGAGTCGCCTCTGGACAAAGGAGCCCAGGGATTCGTCCTCCGCCCCACGTCGGACGGGGAGGAACGGCTCGATCGCAGCCCGCAGCTTCCCCGGCCACGACACGAGCCCGGACCCGAGGAACGGCAGCAGCCGCCCCGGGGCGAGGAGGTAGAACCCCTCCGGGACGGGGTGCAACCGGCCCCTGTGGAGGATGAAGCTCCGCCGGACCCCCTCCCGAGTCGGAAGCAACTCCACCCCCAGGCCGATCTCCCGACAAAGATCCAGGGCGGCGGGCTTGACGGTCAGGAACGAGTCCGGCCCGTGTTCCAGGAGGAATCCGTCGCGCATCGTCGTCCGGATCGCCCCGCCGAGGCGGTCCGAACCCTCCAACAGGAGCACCTCGAGCGCCGGATCGAGGCGCGTCAGCCGATACGCGGCGGCGAGCCCCGCGAGCCCGCCGCCGCTCACGGCGATGCGGCGCGCTATGGCGTCCGCCTCCGCCTGCTCTCCTCCCGGACGAAATCGACCAGGAACTTCACGCTCTCCACCGGCGTCCGCGGGAGGACCCCGTGGCCGAGGTTGAAGATATGCCCCGGCCGCCCCCCGGCGCGCGACAGGATCTCCGAGGCGTGCCGCTCGATCGTCTGCCGGTCGGCCAGGAGCACCGCCGGATCGAGGTTCCCCTGGATCGCGACGGGGCCGAGCGCCTCCCATGCCGCGTCCAGGTCGATCCGGTGGTCGACGCCGACGACCGACGCCCCGCATCCGGCGAGATCCCGCAGGTGCCCGGCCAGCTGCGTCCCGAAATGGATCGAGGGGGTCCCCGGAGGGAGCGATTCGAAGACCCGCCGGGTGTGCGGCAGGACCTGCGTCCGGTACTCCTGGGGAGGGAGAGCGCCGGCCCAGGAGTCGAACAGCATCACGGCGTCCGCGCCCGCCTCGATCTGCGCGCGCAGGTGCAGGGAGAGCGCCGCGGCAAGCTTCTCCATCAGGGCGCGCCACGCGGAGGGGTTCCCGTACAGGAACGAGCGCGCCGCGAGGTGGTCCGTCGACCCGCCCCCTTCAATCAGGTAGGAGGCGAGGGTGAAAGGCCCCCCCGCGAACCCGATCAGGGGGATCCCCGCGCCCAGACCGGCCTTGCAGAGACGGATCGCCTCGTAGACGCAGGCGAGGGATCCGGTCTCGAACGGCAGGAGGCTCGCGACGTCTGCCTCCGTCCGGACAGGGTTCCGGATCGCGGGACCGCCCCCCTCCGGGAACTCCACCTGCGCGCCCATTGCGCCCGGCAGGAGCAGGATGTCCGAGAACAGGATCGCCGCGTCCGCGCCGATCTCGCGCGCCGCGTCGACCGTCACCTTCGCCGCGAGATCCGGCGTCCGGCACAGGTCGAGGAACGGCACGCGCTCGCGCAGGGCGCGGTATTGCGGCATGTACCGCCCCGCCTGGCGCATGAGCCAGACGGGGGTGCACTCAACCGGCTCGCGGCGGCAGGCTTGCAGGAAGACGGACACGGGGAAGCACGATACACAAAACGGGACCCCCTATAAGATGGTCTACATGTCTCCCGCGGCCCACCACAGGCTCAAGAGGCTCGCGGCGCGGGAGAACCGGACGATGGGACAGGTCGTCGAGCGTCTCGTCGATCAACAGACCGCCTACGAGGCGAATCCGTGGACGGAGAACGCCGGGCTCCTGCTCCAGCAAGAGCCCCTGGCGGGCCCCTGGGGAGATCCAGACCTGGATGTCTACGGCGATGACGACGCTGCGCCGCGGTGACGTCGTCCTCGTCCAGACCCTGGTCACGATTTCCGTAACGCGCGTCCTACGACGCATCGGCAGGCTCGCGCCCCATGTCATGGCGCGCGTGGATGCCGCGATACGCGATGCGCTCGGGTTGAAGTGAGACCTGCAATGGAAGCGGTATGATCCACGGCATGCCCTCCGTCGATACGACCCCTGAACTCGTCTCCCGGACCTACGAGACGACCCGTCGCCGGCTGGAGATCGTCCGCAAACGGCTCGGGCGCTCCCTGACGCTTGCCGAGAAGATCGTCCTGGGGCACCTCGACGACCCCGAACGCCAGGAGCTCGCGCCGGGGAAGGGGTTCCTCCTGCTGCGGCCCGACCGGGTCGCGCTCCAGGACGCCACCGCGCAGATGGCGCTCCTGCAGTTCATGCAGGCGGACCTGCCGAGCGTCGCGGTCCCGACCACCATCCACTGCGACCATCTGATCCGCGCCCAGGTCGGGGCGGACAAGGATCTCCGGACCGCCCTGTCCGAGAACGACGAGGTGTACCGGTTCCTGCTCTCGGCCGCCCGGAAGTACGGGGCGGGATTCTGGAAACCGGGCTCGGGGATCATCCACCAGATCGTGTTCGAGCGGTACGCCTTCCCCGGAGGGCTGATGATCGGGACCGACTCGCATACGCCGAACGCGGGCGGGCTTGGGATGCTTGCCTGCGGCGTCGGCGGCGCGGACGCGGTCGACGTGATGGCGGGGTTCCCGTGGGAGGTAAAGCACCCGAAGATCGTCGGGGTCCGGCTGACCGGGAAGCTGTCCGGGTGGAGCGCCCCGAAGGACGTGATCCTGCGCCTGTGCCGGATCCTCACGGTCAAGGGCGGCACGAACAAGGTGATCGAGTACTTCGGCCCGGGGACCGCCTCGATCTCGGCGACGGGGAAGGGGACGATCGCGAACATGGGGGCAGAGCTGGGCGCGACCGGGACCGTCTTCCCGTACGACGCGCGCATGACGACCTATCTCGAAGCGACGCGACGCGGCGACCTGGCCCGCCTGGCGAACGAGAACGAGGAGCTCCTGCGCGCCGACCCCGACGTCGAGCGCGACCCGAAGCGGTTCTACGACGAAATCGTGGAGATCGACCTGTCGGCCCTGGAGCCGCACGTCACGGGACCGCACACGCCCGATCTGGCGCGTCCCGTCTCGGCGCTCCCCGCGGAGGTCCCGCAAAAAAAGTACCCCCAAAAGTTCTCCGTTTGCCTGATCGGCTCCTGCACGAACTCCTCCTACGAGGACATCTCCCGGGTGGCCGACGTCGCCCGGCAGGCGGCGAGGCACGGGGCGAAGACGAAGATCCCGCTCCTGATCACCCCCGGCTCCGAGC
>JACQRN010000309.1 GCA_016206515.1 Planctomycetota bacterium
GGATCACGGCCTCGCGGCTGCGGCGGCTGGTGGCGATGTGGTGGGCGTCGCGCCGCGGGATGAAGTCGCTGCCGGAGCGGATGTAGAGGTCCAGGTCGTCCCTGCGGCTCTCCACGTCGATCCGCAAGGCGGATGCCCCGGCGCTTACCTCGACCCGGTAGCAGTGGTACAGGCCGTCGCCGGGGCGGAAGACGGCATCGATCGGCGTGCCCGGCACCGCGGCGACCGGGGAGGGCGCCTCCACGATATCGAGCTCCAGGGTGTACGGGATCTCGCGGAGCCACCGCTCGCCGTGCGCGACCGGCTCGCTGGCCGCGAGCGATACGTCCACGTAGTAGAGGCCGGCGCGCAGCGCGGGCGAGCCGTCCATGGCGATCTGGATCGTCTCCTCCTCCTCCCCGGAGTTGCGGGAGACCTCTGCGTCCGTGCCCCAGTTCCCCATCGCCGCGCCGTGCTTGAGGTAGAGGTCCATGTCCGTGGGGCTCCCGCGAAGGCGGATCTCGACGAGCGCCGCCGTCGGCGGCACCCGGAACGTGTACGTCGTGTATCGCGCGCCGGAGACGGAGATCGTCCCGCGGACCGGCACGCCTGGAGACAGCGTCGGGAAATCCTCCTTGCCCGGTGCCGCCGCGAGCGTGGCCGCGAAACAGGCGAGCAGGAGAGATTTCGTTCGCAGGCGGATTCCGCAGAAACTTTCCGGCGAACGCTTAGCGTCTCTCCTGCGCACGGCTCCAGATATCCCAGCACGTTTGCGCATAGATGTCCACCGTGTCCGCCAGCACGCGGGCGTATCCGCCAGCCAGGACGGTGAAGAGAGGGATCCCTCGCCCTCCAAACGCGTCGAGGACAAGCCGATCGCGGCGCGCGTGCCCCTCCTTGGTCACGCGCAGCCCGCCAAGATGGTCGTGCGCGTAGGTGTCCGCGCCGGCCACGTAGCAGACCAGGTCGGGCGGATGGCGCTCCAGGAGCGTGGAAAGCCCCCCCCCGAGGGCGGAGAGGTATTCATCGTCCCCGGCGCCGTCGTCGAGGCCGATATCGAGGCTCCCGGGCTGCTTCGGGGGGTAGTTGTTCTCCTGGTGGATCGAGAGGGTGAAGACGTCGTGATCGCCGCGGAAGATCGCCGCGGTGCCGTTCCCCTGGTGGACGTCGCAGTCGACGACCGCGGGACGGCGGGCAAGCCCGTCGGCGCGGAGCGCCTCGATCGCCACGGCGATGTCGTTGAGGTAGCAAAATCCCTCCGGCCTGTCGCGGAAGGCGTGGTGGAACCCTCCGCCAAGGTTCGCTGCGTACCCGAGCGACAGGGCATCGCGGGCGGCGGCGACGGTCGCGGCGGTCATGGAACGGAACGCCCCGACGATCGCCACGTTCAGGTCGATCTCCGAGGCGATCGTGCGCGCGTTGTGGCGCCCCGCGCGAAGATCCTCGAGGTAGTCCGCGGAATGGACGCGCGCGAGATCCTCCCAGGGGATCGGCCCGTGCCGTTCGAACGACTCCTCCGGGACGCCGCGCGAGCGCAGCGCCTCCGCCGTGAGCCGGTACTTCGCGAGCGTGAAGACATGCCCCGCCGCGAGCGGAACGGACAGATCCCGGGCGATGTGGAAGACATGGGGCTTCGCGGATCTCATGGACTCCCAGCAGGCTCCTTCCGGATCTCCCGGCCACGCTCCTGGATCAGGTGCACGCGCCACGCCGCGTCGTCACGGGCAGGGAAGTCCTCCCGGAAGTGGACGCCCCGGGTCTCGGTGCGCAGCAGCGCCGCGTGCGCCATGGCGTGCGACAGGAGGAGCGCGTTCTGGAGGGACCATGCGTCCGGGTGCGTGAAGCGGTAGCGCCAGACGTACCCGCCCCAGAACCGGATCCGGCGCAGCGCCTCCTCGATCGGCCCCGACGAGCGCTCGATCCCCACCTGACGCCAGAGGAGGGACCGGAGCGAGTTCCAGAGGTCGGCGCGGTCGAAGGTGGGAGGCGGGGACGTCGACGGGGGTGCCTCCGCCTCCGCCGCGGGCGCATGGGAGGGGGGGGTCCCGCGCGGCAGGTCGGCGCCCACGCGGGCGCCGTAGACGAGCCCCTCCAGGAGGGAGTTCGAGGCGAGGCGGTTCGCGCCGTGGATCCCGCAGGAGGCGCACTCGCCACAGGCCCAGAGCCCTTCGAGGCTGGTGCGTCCGAGAACATCCGTGCGAACGCCGCCGACGAGGTAATGCGCGCTGGGGACGACCGGGATCGGGTCGCGCGCGATATCGAGATCGAACGACCGGCAGACCGAGGCGATCCCGGGAAACCGCCCGGCGGCATGGCCGGAGCGGATGGCGCCCAGGTCCAGGAACACGCCGCCCGGGACGCGCCGCAATTCCGCGAGGATCGCCCGGCTGACGATGTCGCGCGGGGCGAGGTCGGCCTCCGGGTGATAGCGCGACATGAACGCCTCGCCGAGGGCGTTCCGCAGCACCGCTCCCTCGCCCCGGGTCGCCTCGGAGATGAGCGAGCGGCTTGCACCGGCGACGTACAGCGTCGTCGGATGGAACTGCATGAATTCGAGATCCCGCACCACCGCCCCCGCGCGGTACGCGCA
>JACQRN010000312.1 GCA_016206515.1 Planctomycetota bacterium
CCGAGCAGGGCGAACATCGTCCCGCTCAAGGGGACGAACAGGGTCAGGTAGGTCCACCCGAAGGCGGTCTGCTGGCCGGTCTCGATCGAGGATGTCTTCCCCCGGGCGAGCACCCCGGTGACCACCATGACCAGGAACCCCGCGAACATCACGGCGCTGTATCCCCAGCCGGCGACCTGCCTGCGGATCCGTTCGGCGTGCTGGAGAAAGAGGGAGCCGATCCCGAGGAACATCGCGAACCCGCTGATCACGAGCATCCAGTCGTTGACGGTCGTCAGCAACTCCTGGGAGGCCCGGTGCGGCACGAAGTACTGGATCAGGAAGACGATCCCGAAGAGGAAGCAGATCGCGAGGGGAACGGTGCGTTTCAGGAAGAGCATGGCGTCAGAACGGCCGGAAGAGATCGAGGATCGGGTCGACGGCCCCCGGCTTTCCGGCCAGGCCGAAAACGGTGACGAGAACGCCCGCCACCGCCAGGAAGACCATGAAGGCCGCCTTTCCGACGTCCTGGCCCCGCAGGGTCCCCACCAGGACGGGGTGGTTCGAAAGGTAGGCGCTCGCGGCGTAGAGTTCCTCGCCGATCAGCGTGTAGTCGCAGGTCGTAATGAAGAAGGGGAGCTGGTGCTCGGCATCCGTCCCGGCGATCTGGATCGCGCCGGTCGAGGAACCGGTCTCGGCCAGGAGCAGCGCCTCCGCGTAGTAGTACCCCATGAAGAAGCAGGCGGCGGGCTTCTCGCGGACCATCATGCCGTCGACCGCGGCGGTGTAGCTGAACTGGTCCTCGGTGACGAAGAAGTTCGCGTCTTCGCGGAAGGCGTCCGGGCGCCCGGCCTCGATGTACGCCTGCTTCATGATCTCCTGGCTGACCGCCATCACGATGGGGTTCGTGTGCGGAACCTGGATCTTCGTGTCGTAGCGCGCGACCTTCCTCGATACTTCGCCCAGGATGGTCGTCGCGGCGATCGTCGAGATGTTGTCCATGCCGCTGCGGCCGGTGAGGAAGTAGATCGGCCGCCCCATCTCGGTTGCCCGGCCGATCGCCTCCTCCACCGCGTCGATCCCGGGGATCCGGCGCAGGAAGAGTTTCTTCCGCCTCGCCGTCGCGATGAACCCGAGGATGATCCCGCTGAAGAGGATCGTATAGAGGAAGTTGTTCGCCTTCTTCCGATTGAACCAGTTGCCGCGGGCCGACGCCGTCGCCTCTGCGGAGGCGACGCACGCGGCCTCGTCGGCGCCCGCGGACAGGACCCCGACGGAGAAGGCGTAAGGCGCTCCGAGCGCGCCCTCGCGCGCCGTGTCGTCCGGGAGGCTCCCGAGTTCCTCCGCGAACAGCCTCGACAGGTCGACCACGGTCCGGCGACGGTCGGGCGAGCGCCCGTCGGCCCAGAACGGCTCGGTCTCCACGTCCGCGCCGTCCGCGCCTTCGGGGACGCGAAAGGACCGGACCCAGCCGGGGCCGCTGGACCTCCGCGCGCGGACAAGATACTCAACGCCCGGTCCCTCCCCCGCGGACCGCCCCCAGGACAGGAGGATCCTCCCCCCGTCGTCGTCTGGGGCGTCCCGGGCCGTTACCTCACCGACGATCTCCTGGGCGGAAACAGCCGGACAGGAACCGAAGGCGAGCAGGAACACAAGGAACCGGCGCACCGCAGGAAGACTGTACCGTCCCACCGAAATCAAGTCTCCAGGATCTCGACGTTGGCCCTGGGGACGACCACCGTCTCCCCGTCGTCGAAACGGACCGTCAGGACGCGGACCTTCGCCTCCGTCTCGATCCGGACCGGCTCGGGGTTCAACTCCCCGACCACGCCGATCCGACCGAAATACGGCTCGCGGATGATCCGGATCGGATCCCCCGCCTGGAGCCCCTCGCGGGAGGCGACGCCTGCGGCGATGGGCGGCGCCCCGGGACCCTCCGGGATGATGATCTCGGGCCGCATCTCCCCCGCCCGGATCTGGGTCGCCCCCGACACGCACGCCTTCCTCCCGAGATTCGCCCGGAGGAGGTCGAAGGTGCGGCGCGCCATCGGGATCCGGCCGAACCCCTCCGTGAGGATCAGCGTAAACCCGATCGTCTCGGCCCCCGTGATGGCGACGCCGAGGTCGTACCCCAGGAGGGAGCGCAGGTCGCGGTCGTCGATCCCGCCCACCACGAGCGCCGAGAGGCCGACCTCCCGCGCCAGCCGGAACGCCTCGCTCGGGGCATAGGCCCCTCCCACCACGACCTTTCCCCGGTGCTGGGGGCCGAGGAGGTCCGGCGACAGGTCCTGGTCCGGCCGTTCCACCGCGAGAGCGATCGGGCCCGTCGTCTCGCCGCCGAGCCCGAAGATCCCCTGCGCGAAGGCGCCGCAGGTCTCGACGACAACCCCCTCCGTCCCGACCGTCTCGACCACGGTGCCGTCGACGTACGCCTTCACCTCCAGGGGGCGCGGAGGCTCCCGGAGGAGGACCTGCCCCGTGACCGCCGAGACCGACTCGACGGTCCCATCGACGGAAGAGCGGAGCGTCGTCCGCATGAACTTCAGAAGCGGCCGGTTCTCGGCGATCGGCTCGTCCTTCCGGACCGCGTCCTTCTCCCGCTTGAGCATGAACTCCTGGATCTCGCCCGGCTGGATGGAGAGCTGATTGACGACGTTCACGGTATGGACCTTGCCGGGGAGGAAGGCGCGCGCGACCACCGCGTCGGAGGAGACGCGGTCGCCGGGGCGGACGAGGATCTCGCCCGGGATCGGGAGCGTCCGGCGCTTGAGGAGCACCACGCGCCCAGAGACCTTCAGGCCAGGGGTGTAGGCATGCGCCATGGTCAGAGCGGATACGCCCCCATCGCCGCACCCCAGGCCCGGAGCTTGCGCACGCGCTCCTCGCGCCCCTCGGGGAGGGCAAGCGGGCGCCCACGCGCGTCGAGGGCCAGCCCCACGACCCCGCCGTGGACCTC
The DNA here is from genome assembly GCA_016206515.1 of Planctomycetota bacterium. Classification (GTDB taxonomy): domain Bacteria; phylum Planctomycetota; class SBBH01; order SBBH01; family JACQRN01; genus JACQRN01. The sequence continues at coordinate 2,936 of JACQRN010000312.1, forward strand.
CCGCTCGATCCCCTTCCCCTTCCCCGCGCCGAAATCGAACCCCTTCGCCGGACGCAGCGCGATCACCGCCTTCTCGCCGGGCTGGAGCGGAAGGAGCCTCAATTCGCCGAAGGGGATCGATCCTTGCCGCGCCCCCCCCGGCCCCCGGACCTCGTACTCGAAGCACCTCTCCCCGTCGCGGACAGCCCCCTCCGGCGCGACGCACGTCCCCAGGTAGATCATGCAGTCGTGGTGGAAGACGTCGGTCGCGGCCCGCGGGTGGAGCGTCGACAGGACCCCCAGATGCGGCATCATGAAGATGGAGTCGACCGCCAGGCGCGTCACGCCGAGCGGCGCGTAGGCGTCCATCATCATGAGCATCGACTGGGCCCTGCGCGGCGCGTGCGACAGGACCCCCCCCGAGCCGATGATCAGGTCGAGTTTCCAGAGGTCCACGAGCGTCCGCCCCGACGCCGCCTGCGCGAAGGCATCCCCGATCGTCCGCTCCTGCTGGACCCCCTTGAGCCCCACCGCGAGGAGCTTGTGCTGCTCGAACGCCAGGCGCAGCGCCTCCCGCGCGATCGCCTGCTCGAACTGGAGCTCCGCGAGGGTCTGGGGGATCGTCGTCGGGCGGATCATCTTGTTCTTGATGCGGTTGCGCAGGTCCCCCTCCTCGATCGAGAACGGGACCCATCGCAGGATGTTCGCCAGCCCCGCCTCCGCCAGGACGTTCGAGATCGAATACGACATCCCGAGGTTCGCGGAAACCGTCCGGTTGAAGACGCCCGAGAAGACGGAGAAGACGTCCGTCGTCGCCCCCCCGATGTCGACGCCGAGGACGTCGATCCGGTTCTCCCGGGCGATCGCCTCCATGATGAGCCCCACAGCACCCGGCGTCGGCATGATCGGGGCGCCGGTCCACGTGATGAGCTTCTTGTACCCCGGGGCCTGGGCCATGACGTGCTCGAGGAAGAGGTCGTGGATCTTGTGCCGGGCCGGCTGGAGGTTCTCCCGTTCGAGCGTCGGGCGCAGGTTCTCGCAGGAGGAGACGGCCATCTTCCCGCCCAGGATCCGCTCGACCTCGGCGGTCGCGGAGCGGTTTCCGGCGTAGATGATCGGGACCTTGAACCCGATCCCGAGGCGGGGGCGTGGATCGGCGGCGGCGATGTATTCCGCCATCTCGACGACATGGGAGACGGTCCCGCCGTCCGTCCCGCCCGAGAGGAGCATCATGTCGGGCCGCAGGTGGCGGATCCGCTCGATCTTCTCGTGGCCGAGCCGCCCGTCGTTCGCCGCCAGGACGTCCATCACGATCGCGCCGGCGCCGAGCGCGGCACGCTGCGCGGACTCGGCCGTCATGGTCTTCACGGCCCCGGCGACCATCATCTGGAGCCCTCCCCCCGCGGAGGAGGTCGAGATGTAGAGATCGACCCCCTCCCTTCCCCTGGCGGGGGTGACGATCCGCTCGCCGTCGAGGATCCTGCGGCCCGAAAGTTCCTCCAACTCCTGGAAGGAGTTCAGAACCCCCCGCGTCACGTCCTCGAAGGGGGCCTCGACGGTCGTCGGGGCCTCCCCGCGAAAGGTCTGGCGGTACCCCTCCGGCGTCCTCTCGATGAGGATCGCCTTCGTCGTCGTCGATCCGCAGTCGGTGGCGAGGATGACGTTTGGATCGGCCACGCGGACAGGGATTATAGGACCGGACGGCCTGCGCTCCGCCCCGCGCCCGGGGACGTTTCCGCTATCATCCGCGCATGCGGCGGCTCCTCGTCACGGCGCTCCTCCTCGCCCCGTGCGCATCCGGCTGCGGCTCCCCGCCCGCCCCGGCGTTCGCGGAGTCGGGCGGGATCTCGGTCTTCCTGCGCGAGGAGCGGGGCGCCTCCGGTCCGTTCGCGCACCCCTCCGCGCTGGAGGCCGCCAGGGTCGAGACGATCCTGCGCAAGACCTGGGCCACGCGCAAAAAATCGGGCCCGGTGCGGACCGAGCCGGGCCCGTTCTTCTCCGCGATCGAGAGGCCGATGCTCGCCTCGCTGCTGTCCCGCGCGCTGGGGACCGCGACCGCCACCCAGCGCGTCCGCGTCGAGATCCGCCACGAGGGGGGCCGCCCGGCGCGCCGCAGCGTCGTCGATTTCTTCGTGAAGGACGACGCGCTGCACGTGCTGTTCCAGGAGATGCTCGTGGCCGACACCCCGATGTCGGACGCGACGCGGTCGCTCGACCTCTACCCCCGCCTGCACCCGCGCGAGGGGCAGACCGTTCGCGCCGAGCCCGGCCTCTCCCGCCCCGCGCGCGGCCCCGGCCCCGCGCCGGCGGAGAACTGGCTGTCGATCCCGCTCTCCCAGGCGCTGGAAGCCGAGACCGGACCGGAGGCGGGAGACCTGCCCGAGCTCACGGAGCTGCAAGCCAAGATCGCGCTCCTCGACGAAGCGCTCCACCTCGGCGTCCTCACCCCCGAGGAGTACCGCGACAAGCGCGCCGCCCTCGAACGCTCCGCCGAAGCGGTCCGCGCCGAGCGCCGCCGCGTCCTCGACGAGATGCTCGCCCAGGGGCTCCTCCAGCGCGACGAGTACGACCGCAAGATCGAGGAATTGAGGACAGACACCAATTAATGAACGCCAACTCCCGGAACCCCGCCCCCCCGCGGCGCGTTTCACACTCCGAGAGGAGAAACCCGTGAACCGGAAGACCCTGGCGCTGGCGTCCGCCACCCTGACCGCCCTCGCGGCAACAGTCCCGGCCGGGGCGCAGGACCCTTCCGCGGCGGAGCCGCGGGCGGAACGGAGGCGGCCGGCCGTCGATGACCGGATCGGACCAGGGGAGGGGGCGCAGCCGGCCCGCCCGGGCGCGCCGATACCCCCTCAAGAAAGGGTGCGGATGGCCAACGAGAGGGCGCTCACGCCGGAGGACGTCCTGCGCGGGCTCGGTCTGGATCCGTCCGACCTCGACGCCCTGGTACGCATCCTGGAGCGGGCCGCAGAGGCATGCTCCGGCGGTCCTGGCGGCGTGCCCGTCCCCCTTGCGGAGGAGATCGCGCACCTCGTCGAGAGACTCGGCGCCCCCTCCTGGGAGGAGCGTGAACGTGCGACAGAGCGCCTGCGCGAGATCGGCGCGACGGCGCTTTCCGCCCTGCGCGAGGCGTGCGCCTCCACGGACCCCGAGGTGGCGCAGCGTGCCAGGGTCCTGGTGAGCGGGATCGGGACCGACGGGGGCGGGGACGGGCAACGCTTCGATGCGGTCGTGGGATCGCTCCTCTCACAAGATCCCCCGATCGGGGCGGAATTCCGCACCCGCGCCACACGGGCTCTCGTGACGGTCGCCTGTTCCACACCGCCACACACGACCGCCATCTACACCGCCCTCCGCGCTCTCGCCTCCCTCCCGTGCGATCCCGCGGACGCCCCGCCTCTCGTCGAGGCGTGGGTCCGCGAACGCGAGTGGCTTGCCACCGAGTGGCTCGCCGCCGAGTGGCTCGCGCCCGGAGGCCCCGGAGGCAAGGGAGACGGGTCGTGGGTGGCGGCGTTCTTGATCGCCCTCCAGGCCTGCGTGGAACGGTCGACCGGAGAGCCCGCCGGTGATCGCGCGCCCCTCGCCCGCGCCCTCGCCGCGGCCGCCCCGGGGATCCGTCCCCTCCCCGCGAACGTGGCGGAGTACCTCCCCGCCGACATGCAGCGCATCCTCTCCCCCGCGATCCTGCGCGAGTGGATGACGTCGCTCGCCGGGACCACGCCCCCCGAGGCCCGCGAGGAGTGGCCGGCCTGGGTCGAGACGCACTTCGCAAACCGTTGACGTCCCGGGGACGGATTCTGCTGAACCCCCGCCCCCTCCATGCGTTGGGAGGGTCGTGCGCGCCGCAGGGCCCGTCCTGATGCTCCTCGTCCTCGCGTCAGCCGCCGCCCAGGAGCCGTCCCTCGCGGAGTGGATCGCGCGCCTCGGCGACGATGATTTCGCCGTGCGCGAGAATGCGAGCGCGCACCTGCGCGAGACCGGACCCTCCTCGGTGGACGCGCTACAGGATGCGTGGGAACGGACGCGAGACCCGGAGGTCCAAGCCCGCATCCACGCCCTCGTGACGGGGTGGAGACGCCTGCCGGACGCGAGACAGGAGCGGAGTCTTCAACGCCTTCCCGCGCTGCTGACCTCGGCCTCGCCGGACGCGTTCCAGGAGGGGCTCGCCATCCTGGAGGGTGCGCCCGAGAGCGAGTTCGTCTTCGGAATACTGGTGGACCTCTTCGTCAACACCAGCGAGAGGGGATGGGGGGCCCGAACCAAAGTGGCGCCTTCCACCGTCGTCCCGATGGGAACAACTACGGACCAGTGGAGGATCATACAAACCAACGAGGGGAGTCGCGTCTGCTGGGTCTTCCGTTCCCTCTCGGAACGCACGTTCCGAAACGGGTACGCGGGCCCTTTCGCAAGCCGCCCCTGCCGCATGTACTCCAGAGTCGATGGAGTCCGCCCTATCGACCAACACGAAGGACCCGGATGGATTCGCGAACTGCATCGCAGGCTCGCGCAGTCCCATATCCAGTGGTTCGAGCCCGGCGCGCGAAGAGAGTTTCCCTTTCCCCCGGGCGCATCCTACGACCGCGTCGGCATCTGGGAGACGGGGTGGGAGACTCCTGCGGAAGAGTCCGGACTCGATTGCGTCTTCAGACTCCATGCGCGCCACGAAGGAGAGGATCCCGTGATGCGCGACGAACTGCACTTTCGTCCCAGCGTGCAGAGTACCGTGCGCGTCTTCTGCGTCGACCGAGGAGCGAACCGGGTCGACGACCTCGGGATCCAGTGCGCCGACCTTCACGTGGTGCCCCCCGGGTCCGAACTCGAACTGACCCTCGTGCTCTCGAACCGGGGTACCAGAGCCCGACCATGCCCCATGATCGGGCCCGACTTGAGCCCCGCGTGGTATGTGATCCTCGACAACAAGGGAGGCGTGGCGGATTGGGGATCCCTATACGCCAGGGGCGGCGGCGACTCGGTCGAAGCCCTGGAGCCCGACGCAACCTTCGATTCGATCACCCTCGCCGCGGGCGAGGAGACAACCGTGCGCTGTCGGAGGACCTTCCGCCACGGGCGGTACCGCCCCGGCCGTTACGAGATGATCGTCGGGATGTTCCTGCAGGGGCTCCGATTCGATGGCAGCCTAGAGGGGCCGGACGCGGTCCAGATCTGGTCCGATCCCGTCCCGTTCGAGATCCCCGCGAACTGACGGTTTCCTCCTGCCTCCTGTCTCCCGACTCCTGTCTCCCGTCTTCTCTCCTATAATCCCCCCATGCCCCGCGTCGTCTGCGAGCCCTGCGTCGAGTGCCGGTTCACCGACTGCGTGACCGTCTGCCCGGCGGACTGCTTCCACAAGGGCGAGACGATGGTGTACATCGATCCGGCCAAGTGCATCGACTGCGACGCGTGCGTCCCGGAGTGCCCGGTCGAGGCGATCCTCGAGGCGAGCGCGGTGCCGGACGCGTGGAAGC
>JACQRN010000314.1 GCA_016206515.1 Planctomycetota bacterium
CTCCTCCAGCTGCCCCGTGCACCGGTACAACTCGCACAGGGACAGGGATGCGCGGAAGGCGAGCCCCGCGTTCCCCTCGGCGTGGCGCAGCGCCAGGCGCAGGGACTCCTGCGCGGGGGCCAGGCGCGCGCACGCCAGGTGCACCTCCCCGATCCGGCGCAGGACCTCCGCTTGGCGCGCCGGGTCGGCGCCCTGGGAGACGAGCGACGCGGCCGACTGGAAGTGCCGCAGCGCCTCGTCCCACTCCTGGCGCGCCTGGTGGACCCGTCCCATCCACAGGGAGACGCGGAACGTCTCGTCCGTCTCCTGCGCGCGTTCGTGGGGGTCCTTCGACAGGGACGCGCGGAACTTCTGGAAGTGCCCGAGCGCCTCCTCGAAGGAGCGCCTCCGCAGGGCGATCCGCCCGAGCCCCTCGTATGCCTCGCGCAGGTGCGTCAGGCGCGAGGGGCCCACCGCCCCCTCGGCGGCCTCCTCGAAACACCCCTTCGCCTGCGCGAGATCCCCCGCCGCGTAATGCAACCGCCCGAGCGCGGTGCTCGCGGTGGTGGCCGACGCGGCGTCGGACGCCTCGGTGCACCACGCCAGCACCCTCTGGTACTGGGAGAGGGCGCGCCGGTACCCCTGCCGCAGCGCCGCCCCCTCGGCCGCGCGAAGGCCGTGCTCGATCGCGCGCTTCGGGTCCCCCGAGGCGGCGTGGTGCTCCGCGAGCGCCGCCAGCGGCACGGCGACGCCGCGCGCCAGATCCGCTTCGAGCGCCTCGGCGGCCGCCTCGTGCATTTTCGAGAGGCGCTTCGGCGGCACCTCCTCGAGCAGCCCGGCGCGGAGCGACTCCGCGCCGAGGGCGTACCGGCGGCGGGTCCTGTCCGCGCTCTCGGAAAGAAGCCCCTCGCGGACGAGGTCGGACAGGACGTAGTAGAGCACCGTCGTATCGAGCCGGGAGACCGCGAGCAGGACCTCGAACCCCCCCCCCTCCGGGAGGATCGCGGCGGCGCGCAGCGCCTCCAGGTGCTTCGGCGCCGCCTTGACCATCTGGCGGACCTTGCGCCACAACCAGTCCCCGAGCCGCCCGGTCCACTGGGCGGTTTCGAGCGCCCGCGGGTCGACCGCCCAAGTCCCGCCCTTGCGGAAGATCGCCTCCTGCTCCGCCAGGGACCGGATCGCCTGCTCGGCGATCAGCGGGTTCCCGCGCGCGACCTCCACGAGGCGCGTCGAGAAGCGCTCGTCCAGGTCCGTCCCCCCCATCATGGACGCCCCGAGCCGAACGATCGCGGCCTTCCCCAACGGGCCCAGGACCCGCTCCGTCCAGAGGCTGCCGTGGTCGAGCACGGCCTTCGCCTCGGCGAACGCGCGCGCTGCGTCGCCCGGCCTCGCGTCGGCCGCGAGCGCGATCATCAGCCGCAGCCCCGGAGGGAGCGCTTCCACGAGATGGACGAGCATCTGCGCCCCCGCGCGGTCGAGATGGTGCGCGTCGTCCAGAACGCACAGGACCGGCGCCTCCTCCGACAGCGCCCCCAGGAGCGACAGGAAGTCGAGCGCCGCGCGGCGTGCGTCGGTACCGCGGCCGGGCCTCGCCTCCCGGAACGCCTCCTGCTGCGCCAGGTCGGGGGCGAGCGCCAGCACGCCGCCCCCCCACCGCGCGAGCCCCTCGGCCAGACGGGCGGGGGAGCGGCGCTGTAGGGCGAAGACGGCCTGCTCGATGATCGCGTCGAACGGAGCCCAGGCCGAGGCGGGTTCCGCCTCGCAGGTGGCGGTGAGGATCTCGCACGGCCCGAACAGGGACCGCGCGCGCAGCTCGGACAGCAGGCGCGTGCGCCCCATCCCCGCCTCGCCCGACAGGAGCATCACCCGCGGGTGCCCCGAGACCGCCTCGCGCAGGGAGCGGTCGAGGAGCGAGGTCTCCTCCTCGCGCCCCACGAGTTTGGGTTCGAAGAGGAAGCGGCTCCCCTTCTCGACGCGCGCCTTGAGGATCTCCTTTTGCCCGCCGATCACCGTGAGCGCCTCCAACACCGCGTCGGTGGACGCGAACCGGTCGGACGGGTCCTTCGCCAGGAGACGCAGGATCACGCGCTCCAGCTCGCGCGGCAGGTCGGCGCGGATCTCCCGCGGGGAGACCGGGACCGCCTCGAGGTGCTTCATGATCAGCCGCACCGGATCCTCGTCCTCGAACGGCAGGCGCCCGGCGGCCATCTCGTAGAGCATCACGCCCAGGGAGTACAGGTCGGAGCGCAGGTCCGGCCGGCGCCCCCGGAAGATCTCGGGGGCCATGTAGTCGAGGGTCCCAGCCGCGCTGGTTCCGGCCGAGCCGGTCCCGGGCGCGCCGTGGGGCCGCGCGCCGTCGGGCACGAGCGGCTCCGCGAGCCCGAAGTCGATCAGCTTGATCTCGCCGTGGGCGCCGACGATCACGTGGGCGGGCTTCAGGTCGCCGTGGAGGACCGACTGGGCGTGAATGTAGCGCAGGGCGCGGCAGATCACCGTGGCGAGCAGGACGATCTCGTGGACGTCGCGCCGCCGCCCGGTGTCGAGCGGCTCCCCCTCGACGTATTCCATCGTGAAGAAGTTCTTCTCGAAATCGAAGACGGAGAGGATGTTCGGGTGGCGCATCGACTGGATCGCGTGGAACTCCCGTTCGATCCTCTGGAGGGCGTCGGAGGACTTCACGTCGGTCCGCAGGACCTTCAGCGCGACGCGGCGCTTCTGCTTCGTGTCGTAGACGCGGTAGACGACGCCGCTGGCTCCCTGGCCGATCTTGGCCTCGATCTGGTAGCGGCGGTCGATGAGGGTGGCGGGGCTAACCACGGGAGCGTTCTGCGTCCTGCGCGATGCGTCCTGCGAGGCGCATCACGGCTCCAGCAGGATGTCCGCGCCCGCGGCCTCGACCACCTCGCCGACCTGCTCGCACACCGGGACCTTCCCCTCCAGCGACGCGCGGAACGCCTTCGCCGCGCCGGCGGGGAGAGAGATGAAGAGCCCCCCCGACGTCTCCGCGTCGTAGGCGAGGTCGGAGACCTCCCGCGGGATCTTCCCCTCCCGCACGCGCCCCCCCAGGTACTTCCGGGTCCGCGCCGCGCCCCCGGACAGGATCCCGCGCGAGGCGAGGTCGCGCGAGGGAGCCTGGAACGGGAGCGCGCCGGCGCGGATGCGGAACGTCACCCCCGACAGCCGGGCCATGTCGGCCGTGTGCCCGAGGAACCCGAACCCCGTGATGTCGGTCGCCCCGTGGGCGCCGTGCGCGACCATCGCCTCGGCCCCCGTCCGGTTGAGGGTCGCCATCACCACGCAGGCGGCCTCCATCTCGCGCGGCTCGATCTTCCCGAGCTTCCCGGCCGTTGTGATCGAGCCCATCCCGAGCGGCTTCGTGAGGTAGAGGAGGTCGCCCGGCCGCGCGCCCGCGTTCGAGACGATCCGGTCGGGGTCGATCACCCCCGTCACCGACATGCCGAAGAGGATCTGATCGGAGCGGATCGTGTGGCCCCCGGCCGTCACCGCGCCGGCCTCCTTCACCTTGTCCGCCCCGCCGCGCAGGATCGCCCCGATCACCTCCGGGTCGAAACCCTCGGGGAAGGCGGCGAGGTTCAAGACCGAGAGGGGCTGCCCCCCCATCGCGTAGACGTCGGAGAGGGAGTTCGCCGCCGCGATCGCCCCGAAGGCGTAAGCGTCGTCGACGATCGGGGGGAAGAAGTCGACCGTCTGGACGAGCGCCCGGCGCTCGTCGAAGCGGACGAC
>JACQRN010000339.1 GCA_016206515.1 Planctomycetota bacterium
CGGCCAGCTCCTCCAGGAGGGGATCGAGAACGTCCGCGAGCGGCGCGTTCTGCCCCGCGAGAAGGGCCAGATCGGCGTGGACCGTCTTGTACTGCCCGGTCTCCACGGCTTCCCGGATCCGGGCGCGGAACCGCCCGACGAGCCCCTTGCGTTCCTCGGCCCAGGCGCGCCGCGCCTCGAGGTCCGCGCGCTGTCCCGTCGTGATCGCGGCAGCTTCCATCGTCGCGAGCGCGGCGTCGACCGCCACGAGATCCCCCGCCAGCAGACCGGCGCGCAAGCGTTCCGCCTGCGTCCCGAACGCCGAGCGCGCGGCGGTTTCGATCTGCTCGAGCATCGGATCCAGGGCGGTCCCCAGCGAGGGGTCCGCCTCCTTCGCCGCGAGGAGCTCCGCGTGCGTCTCGGCGAGGTTCCCCTTCCGCAGCGCCGCGTCGGTCCGGACGCGGTGGTACGCCGTCCCCTGCGCGTGCGTCGCGGTCCCCTCGAGCCATGCGCGCAGCTCGGCGAGACGCGTCCCCTGGGCCTCCGTCACCGTCATCGGTTCCAGGGTGGCGAAGGTTCCCCAGGCGCCGTCGAAGTCGCCGGAGGCCGCCTTCGCCCTGACTTCGGTGAGAGCGCCGTTGAAGGCCACCTGCGCGGCCCGCGCGAGGCGGCCCAGCAGGGGCTCGACCGCGCCGGTCAGCGCCGCGTCGTTGGCCATCGCCTCGCGCATCCGGGCGTCCGCCGCGAAATAGGCCCCGGTCGCCTCGGCTTCGCGCAGGAGCCCCTCGAGTTGCGTGACGCGGTCGGCGCGCTCCTGCGCCGTCACGCGCGCGCGAGCCGCCTCGAGGGTCGGCTCGATCCGCGCCGCATGGGGGGAGTCCGGGAAGGCGATCCGCAGGGAGGCGCAGAGCCCCTCGAGGTCCTTCATCTGGTCGCGGGTGGCGCATGCGCCAGCGCTTCGCGTGATCTGCGCCCAGAGGTTCTGCTCTCCGCTCGGGGTCTCCGTACGCGCGGGGTTGTCCGACTCCGGCTTGTCGTCGTCGCGCAGCGCCATGGCGATCCCGCCCAGGAGCGCCAGCGCGACCGCGGCGCAGGCGGCCAGCGCCCCCGGGCGCCGGGTCCAGGCCGTGGCCCCGGGTGACTCCTCTTCCTCCCCTTCCTCCTCCCCGCCGGTCGTTTCCTGCTCCGTCGGTGGAGGAGAGGGGGTTTCCGGGCGCCCTCCCATGAACGGTGCCGGGCCGGGCGGCTCCTCCACGGTCGCCCCCTGTGGCGCAACCGGGGCGGCAGGGGGCGCCTCGCCCGTCGACGCGAAGCGGTCGAGCGCCGCGGCGGCCGTGCTAGCGTCCTGGAACCGGGCGGCGGGTGCGTGCGCCATCATGCAGGCGACGAGATCGTCGATCTCCTTGGGCAGTGACGGGCGCACCTTCGACGGGGGCGGGAACCCCCCCTGGTGGATCTTCACGAGGATCTCGGTGGGGGTCCTTCCCGTGTACGGGACGGTCCCGGTCACGAGCCGGTAGAGGGTCGCCCCCAGCGAGTAGATATCGCCGCGCGCGTCGACCTTGCTGCTGTCGATCGCCTGCTCCGGGGACATGTAGTAGGGGGTCCCCATCACGATCCCGGTCATCGTGAGGTTGTTTTGCGCGGCGTCCTCGACCTTCGCGAGCCCGAGGTCCGCGAGTTTCACCTGTCCTTCCTTGGTGAGAAGGAGGTTGTCCGGCTTGATGTCGCGATGGATCACGCCCAGGCCGTGCGCGTAGGCGGGCGCGCGGCCCGCGTCGGCGATCCAGCGCGCGGCCCGGCGCGGCTCGATCGGTCCCTGGCGCTCCACGAGCCCCATGAGCGACTCGCCGTCGACGAACTCCATGGCGAAATACAGGCGCTCCCCGTCGCGCCCCGCGTCGTACACCTGCACGATGTTCGGGTGGTTGAACCGCGCGGCGGCCTTCGCCTCGCGCAGGAAGCGGTCGACGAAGTCCTGGGACCGGGCGGCGTCCGCCGACAGGATCTTCAGAGCGACGGGGCGGTCGAGGTTGATCTGGACCGCGCGGTAGACGGCCCCCATCCCCCCCTGGCCGAGCTTCGCGGTGACCCGGAAGTTGCCGATCGTGGTCCCGACCAGCGGGTCGTCCTTCTGGTGGATCGTGACGGGCGACTCGCGGTTGACGCGGATGTTGCTGACCTTCCCGGCCAGGACAAGCGACTTGTTGCACTTCGGACAGTGGAACGAGACGCCCGGTCGGAACCCGACGACGTTGAACCGGGCGGAGCACCCCGGGCACTGGACGATCTTCTTCTGCTGCTCCCCGAGGAGCGACTGGATCTGCTCGTTCGTCAGGTACCCGAGCTGAACCAGGACCTCCCCGAGGAACGGGAGGGTGGCCCCCGGCTTCTCTGCGGCCGCCTGCTTGACGATCGCCTCGGACAGCTGCGCCTCGGTGATCCACCCGCGGCGCACCGCGAGCTTCCCGATCTGGCCGACGGCGCTGGTCACGCAGGGATTCTAGCCCGTCGACGGCGCTCCCGCCCGGTCGCGGGGAGCGCTCCCCCCGGTCACTCGCCCGGGTCGCCTGGCTCGTCGTGGAGCGGCAGGTTGGCGATCCAGGTCAGGCCGACCCGCACGAACTCCGCGGGCACCGGCGTCACCTCGGCCGGGAGATCCTCGTCGTACTCCTCGCGCGTCCAGGTGTGGATGGCGCAGAGCCCGTCGGTCCCGAAGAAATCCTCTTCCCAGACGCGCGCCATGCCGGCGGCCTCCTTCGGGTAGAGCCCGCGCCGCACCAGGCACTCCGCGAGCCGCGAGCGGGCGGCCGCCCGGAACGCGTCCTCGTCGACCGCGTGGCGCCGCGGTTCGAGATCGAGCGTGCGCGACTCGCCCGGTGCGAGGGAGGCGACGTATTCGATCCGCCCCAGCCCGCCTACGCGGTGGCAGAGGAACAGGTCGGTCACGGGACGGTCCCCGGCATTGCGCACGGTCGGCGTGTCCCGGGATCCGGTGAATCGAAGCGGGGTCTCCCGTCCTCCGACGCCGTCGTAGAAGAGGAAGTGCTCGGAGCGCACATCTCCCCCGAGGCCGCTCTGATCCCGTGGCTGTTCGACGTTCACGTACGCTGCGTCCACGTCCCGCGCGGTTCCCACCCAGTCGGTGATGACGCCCGCAGGCTCGCTGAACGGCTGCGCAGAGAGCGTGATCCCCTCCCAGGCCAGACGCGTCGGGGTCGCATAGGGCAGCACCCACCCGCCCTCGGTCGATGGCCAGGGCCGGGTCGGCTCCCCGTCGATCCGCCCCGGGACCGGCCAGACGGCCGTAGCGTACCCCCGGACGAACCGGACCCGGAACGACACGGGGCCGACGTCCCCGGAGGGATAGAAGTAGACGATCGGTTTCCCATCCCCGCCCCCACGCGGGGGTGGGGCGTCCGGTGCGTCCCCGCTCGATGGGGGCGGGTCTTCGTTCTGCAGGATCCGCAGGATCTCCCGGGTCCCCTCGAACGTCGCCGCGAACGGGGGGAGGTCATCCAGGAACGCTGGATTCATCACCTGGGTGCCGTCCGAGGCCCGGATCCGGATGCAGTTGACGCCCCACTCGTGGACGACGAGGCCGCCGGGTCCGCCCGACGCCGGCCGGGGACCCCAAGGGACGGCCACCGCAAGGATCGCCGAGGTGACCGCAGTTCCCATCCGTCTCATGATCCGTCCCATGTCTTCCTCCTCAACTCAAGAAGCGCCGGTCCCCAAACCCTAGCGTTCGTGGAACACGACGTCTCCGGAACGCGCGTGCAGATGCAGAGCCCTGGCTCCCGTGAGGACGAGAAATCGCTGCGTCTCGCGACGCGTCTCGTAGGTCGCGGGGTCCGTGCTCACGGCCACGTCGTCCGTCCGGATCTCCATGCCGGAGATCCATACGCCGCGCGGCAGCCGCCGCGTCCAGACGGTCCGGTCCCCCTCGAAGCATGTCACATCCCAGGGCCCGGACGGTCCTTCCCCGCAGCGGGCCGTAAACCGGAGAGTCCCCTCACGCACCTCCCGGGAACATGCCAAGTCGGGCGGCGGGTCCATGACGAACGCGAATGGTGGTGCGGGGGGGCCCTCCCCTCCTCCTGCCCCGTTTCCGATGAAACGGACCACGCTCCCGTCGGAGAGGGCGAGTCCCCCTTCAAAGGTGTTGTGCCCGTGGTACCCCACATGCCATTCGTGTCGCGAGGGGACGCAGTTGAAGTCGTTCCCCATGTAGACGCCGATCACCTCGTCCGGGTGCTCCAGGCCGCGGGTCCACAGGATGTCGCGGCCGCGCATCGCATAGATGCGCCAGTCGGCGTTCCCCCGGCGCACGAAGTGGTAGGTGACCCCCTCATGCGTCACGAACAGCGTGGGGTCTCCCTCGTGGGGCCCCTCCGGGGCGACCTGTCTCGCCAGGAGGCGGCGCGTCAGGATGTCCCGTGCGCGCAAGGAGACTTCCGGATCCTCCGAGGAGCGAGCCTCGCGCAGGATCCCGTCCGCCCCCTCCGGCGCGTCGAGGAGCGCGGCCTGCGCCCCCTCCCGGACGCTGAAATCGTCCGAGCCGAGGCGTTCGATCCACGCGGACCACTCTGCCGGGCCATCCCCCCCGGGGGGCGGCCCGTCCCCCGCCGCGAGGAACGCGCCAGCGCACAGCGCGACGAGACATGCGGAAAACAGGCGCACGGTCAATCGGGAAGGCTTCATGGCGCCTCCTTCCCCGTTCGATGCGGATGTGTCATCGGGCCTCATGTTCCTCAAGGAGTCTCCTTGCGGTCGCTTCGTCGATCGCCTCCGTAAGGACCGCGATGAACCAGTTGGGATCACCCCGGCCCAGGACTCCCTCCAATCGGTACCATCCTTCGACCCCGCGAGACGGCTTGTCCCCCTCCACGATCTGGACGCAACGCCAGTCGCGGCGCCTCCAGGGCTCCGGCTCCGGATTGTCCAGCAGGTAGGGGCAGGGCTGGGCGGAACCGCCATCCCACAGGAAGGCGACGACGACCACATGGGCCCCCGGGCGGATCGACGCGAGTTGCGAGGGGGGGATCGGTGGGGTCTCCAGGTCGGGCCGGCGCTCGGCGAACCGGATCGCGTCGATCCGGAGCGCGATCCCGTCCCCGTTGCGGACGACCTCGCCGGTCACGATCACTTCGGAGTTGCTGAAAGGCGTCAGGGAGGGGAGGTCGGTCCTGCCAGGGACTGGGATCAGAGGCAGGAATCCGCGCAGGGCCGCGACGCCCCGGAGTCGTGGCCCGGCCTGCAGAGCAGGGTGGCGGTGTCCCGTGCCATGGATATGCGAATTCTCGTGCCGTTCGGCAGAGAGGACGCCGCGGCAGGAGACCGTGCATCCCACGGCGTCGACCGCGGCCTCCAGAAGGGTGTCGGTTTCCACGATCGCCCCGGCCTCCTCTGGGGCGGGCGGGGCGGGTTCCGGCGGATCCTCGTCGGCGCTTGCGCAGACACACGGCAAGAGAATCGCCGCGCCCCCGAGCAAGGTCATGCAGGCTGTCCATCGAATGGTTCCCATGGTTCCTCCTTCACTGGGAAGACGCTCGGGATCTGGAAAGGCCGCACGGTTTTTCGGGGAATCTCTTGTCGTCCCGAGGAGCCGGAGGGGTGCGCCCGAGCGACGAGAGACCTGTGTTCGTCGGTCGGGCGCCCAACACAGGTCCCTCGGTCCGCGGAAACATCGCGGACCTCGGGACGACAGGGGGGGGCGTGGCCGACTTCTATGGGGGGAGGGACCGGTTCAGCCTCTCCCACTCCGCCGGGGTGAACCCCTCGGCGATGAGGGTCACGCGCATACCGCCGATGTCGAACGAGGCAAGCCGCGTATCTACCGTGTCGAGCGTGAGAGGTGGCAAGCGGTCCGGGCCGGTCTCCTCGAAGAGGATGACGCGTTGCGAGGGGGCGTCGAAGACGAACGCCGCCACGAGGGTTCCCCCGATGGGATCGACCCTGGCGGATCTGGGCGCCAAGTCGTGGGGGAGTCCCTCCGGAAGCCACAGGGGCAGGGGGAACCGGCTCTGGATCGTCTCCAGGGCCTCGGTCCGTCTCGGGGCGGGCCAAGCCTCCCCCTCGGATCCGTCCGGGCCTCCCGTGCCTTCGGATCCCCCGCCCGGGCCGCCGTCTCTCCCCAGCCCGCCTCCACCACCCCCCCCTATCCCGCCGCCGGGCGCTCCTCCCCGTGGGGTTCTAGGGTCCGGGGGCGGGGCTCCGTGGGGAGCGATGGGGGTTCCTCCTCCAGCGGAGGGAACCCTGGGAGTCAGACCGGGGAGTCCTCGCATGTACGCCAGTCGCCAGTCGACGTGGCGTTCCTCCCTGGTTGGAGGAAGAGGTCGTGTCTCAAGGGAGACTCTCCACCAGGTCAGACCGACGGCGCAGACGATGGTTGCCGCGATCGCGGCATAGGAGGCCCACGGCAGGGGCCTGCGGGGCGCAGGGGACAAGATTGCGGATCCGAGCGGGCGGATCGCGGATGCAAGGCGCTCCCTGCGCCGTTCGTCGGTGGGTTCCCCCTGTTGGTTCAGGAGAGTTGCGGCATCGCGCAGGCGGCGGAGTTCCTCCCTGCAAGGTGCGCAGGAGGCGAGGTGGGCGTCGAGGGCTCCGTCCCCCGGGACACCGTCCCTCGGGACCTCGTCCCTCGGGAGATCCTCCCCGAGGGCGCGCGCGGCGAGGAGCGTCGAGAGGTCCGCGCAGGTCATAGCGCCCCGCCCAGCCGCGCGGCCAGGGTCCGGAGCCCATCGGCGGCCCGCCGTGCGGCGGTGTCTTCGGAGACCCCGAGGAGTTCCCCGATCCGGCGCCAGGACAGCTCCCCCCAGACCTTCAGGGAGACCGCCTCGCGCTGTGGTTCCGGAAGGGTGTCGAGCGCCTCGCGGGCGGCGCTTCCCGCCTCGGAGCGTTCCAAGGCATCGGCGGGGGGATCCTCCGCGCGCGGGGCCTCCAGGCCCCGGCGTTCCATCCCGATGCGTTCGGCGCGTTTTCTCCGGAAGCCGGAGACGGCCAGGTTCCGCGCGACGCGGAAGATATAGAAGTCGAACGGGACGTCGGCGGGGATCGACTCGCGGGCGCGGAAGATGCGCAGGAAGCTCTCCTGGAAGAGATCCTCCGCTTCATGCCTCGTATCGGCGATCCGGATCAAGTAGGACATCAGCCTCATCTCGTACCTTTCCATCAAACGGTCGAACGCCGCGCGGTTTCCCGCGCGCCACGCCGCGAGGAGTTCCCGGGCCTGTTCCTCGGGCCTCACCCTTGAGTCCGTCCAATGGGAAGACGCATGGGAATCCACAGTCCCGCATTGTAAAGGGGGAATCTCCGCCGTATTCCTCATGGCGTGAAGACCCCCTTCGGCGACATCCAAGTGGCGGACGCGCACGTCCATTTCTTCTCGCACAGGTTCTTCCAGACGCTCGCCTCGCAGATGACCCAGCCTCCCCCGGAGGCGGACCGGTACGCGTTCCTGGGGAAGATCGTCCCGTGGGAGTTCCCGGAGCCGGATCCGACGCGCCTGGCCGAGCGGTGGAGGATGGAGCTGTTCCGCCAGGGGGTCTCGAAAGCGGCGCTCATCGCCTCCGTCCCGGGGGACGAGGAGTCGGTTTCCGCCGCGGTGCGCGCCGCACCCGACCGGTTCGCGGGGTATTTCATGCTCGACCCGAACCAGGAGAACGTCGCGGAGCGCGCGGCGTGGGCGCTGGGCGAGCTCGGCCTGCGGGGGGTCTGCCTGTTCCCCGCGATGCACCGCTTCTCCCTGCGGGACGACCGGCTCCCCCCCGTCCTGGAGGCGGTCCGCGCGCATCGCGGCGTCGTGTTCGTTCACTGCGGGATCCTGAAGGTCGCGATCCGGGAGAAGCTCGGCCTTCCGTGCCGGTTCGACGTCTCCCTGGCGAACTCCCTCGACGTGTGCCCGCTGGCGCTCGATTTCCCGGAGGTCCCGTTCGTCATTCCGCACTTCGGGTGCGGGATGTTCGGGGAACTGCTTCTCGCCGCCGCGCACTGCCCGAACCTGCACGTCGATACGTCGTCCTCGAACGACTGGGTGAAGCGGCTTCCGGTCCCCCTGGATCTGGCGGGGGTCTTCCGCCGCGCCCTCGACGTCCTCGGGCCGGACCGGATCCTGTTCGGGACCGACTCGACCTTCTTTCCCCGCGGCTGGCGTCGCGACGTGTTCGAGGAGCAGGTGAAGGTCCTGCAGGCGCTCAATCTCCCGGCCCCCGATGCCGCGAAGATCCTAGGCGGGAACTGGGAGCGGCTGTTCGGCGGGTAGGATTACCGTTCCGTCAGGGCCATCCTTGTTCGCAGCGCGTCCAATCGATCTTGTAGGAGAGGGTCGTCCGTGGGGAGGGAGCGGAATTCCTCTTCCAGGAACATTCTTAACCGCGCGACACCGGTCGGCTCAGGGTGCAGGTCTTCCATCATCTCCTGCCATAAGTCTTCGAGCTGGCGCAGGTGTTCTTCCTGTGAGTTGTGGCGGAGGAGGGGGTGGGCGATCCGGAAGGGGCGTTCGGTTCGGGCATCCCGTGGATCGAGGTGTAGGTGCTCGGCGGGAATGTACTCACGGACCGCGCGTCGCGCCGGGCCCAGAACGACGATCTCGTAGCGGCTCCTGGGCCCCCAGTTTGTCACGCGGCATGTCAGGAGGTTCACGAAACATCCGCTGCTCTGGCCGGCATCGCGCATGGGGACGGAGATCCTGGTCGCTCCCGGGGCGACCTCCAGCACATCGACCATTACGCGCCTGAAGGGGCTGGACCAATCGGCATCTGCTCCGCCGTCTGGGAAGTTGGTCGTATTCCGTGCGCGCGCGGTCTCCAGGATGAGGACGGCGAGGTGTGCGGGCTCGGGGAATTCGATCCTGCAATCGAGCGCCGGTATCTCTCCGTCAGTAATGCAGAGGCACCCTCCGCTGGCGGCGGGGGCGCACAAAACCAGAAGGAAGGCGAACTGTCTCCTTGGGTTTCGGGAACGCACGAACTGTAGTAGTATAGTAATCGCTATTTCATATCAAGCGCGCTCTGGGTCGCGGTCCTTGGGGCGATCCGTACGCCTATGAGTTTGTGAACCAATCGTCTTGCGTGTTGAATGGCGCCGCCGGGGCCTGCCGCCGGCCCACCCCGCCGTGCTCCCGGAAGCGGGAAGTTCGCCCGCTTCCGGTCCGCGCGGCGGGGGCCCCGTCCGGCGTCACCCAGCGGCGCCTCGGACGTGCCGATCGATTACTTCTCGCGCTCTGAGCGTTCCATCGCTTCCCCCGACTGGACCGCCCACAGCGAGGCGTAGACGCCCCCTCGCGCGACCAGTTCGTCGTGCGTTCCCTCCTCGGCCAGGCGTCCAGCGTCGAGGACGACGATCCGGTCGGCGCGGCGGATCGTCGAGAGGCGGTGGGCGATCACGATCGCGGTGCGGCCGCGGGTGATGGCGGCGAGGTTCTCCTGGATGAGCCGCTCGGTCTCGGTGTCCACCGAGCTGGTCGCCTCGTCGAGGATCAGGACCGGGGCGTCCTTGAGGATCGCGCGGGCGAGGGCGATGCGCTGGCGCTGGCCGCCGGAGAGTTTGATCCCGCGCTCCCCGATCCAGGCGTCGTACCCGCGCGGGAGTCTCTCGATGAACTCCTCGGCGCACGCCTGCCGCGCCGCGCGCCGGACCGCCTCCTCGGACGCCTCCGGGTCGCCGTAGGCGATGTTGTCGCGCACCGTCCCGTCGAACAGGAAGACGTCCTGGGAGACGAGGGCGACGTTCCTCCGCAGCGCCGCCAGGGGGAGGTCCCGCAAGTCGCGGTCGTCCAGGGTGACGCGCCCCTCCGTCGGATCGTGGAACCGCAGAAGGAGCTTGATGAGCGTGCTCTTCCCGGCGCCCGTCGGGCCCGCGACGCCCAGGGTCGTGCCGGTCGGGACGCGAAGCGTCAGGTCGTGTAGGACCGGCTCCCCCCGGCGGTAGATGAAGCGGACGCTTTCGAAGGCGACGTCCCCGCGCGCGCGGGGGAGCGCCGCCGCGTCGGGCCGGTCGCGGATGGCGCTGGGGGTGTCCAGGAGGGAGAAGATGCGAGCGGCGGACGCGCGCGAGCGCTCGTAGTCGTTGAGGATCTCCCCGGTGCGTGTCAGGGGCCACAGGAGGCGCTGGATCATCAGCATGAACAGGGAGTATTCCCCGACCGTGATCTCGTTGCGCAGGACAAGGA
>JACQRN010000338.1 GCA_016206515.1 Planctomycetota bacterium
CCTCCGCTCCTAACGAGCTCCCGGCGATCCGGCCTGCGCGCCAACGTGCCGGCGGTCGGCCCGCGGCGGGACTCTCGACGGCGATGTCATCGTCGCCAGAGCGAATCCCCTCCGATCGGGCGACGGGCGGTCAGAGGGTTCGCCCCATGACCCGCACCCTCCCCGCGCGGTACTTCCTCGCGGCCGGCGCCTGTTTGATCGTGGCCCTTGCCACGGGCCTGTGGGGGATCCTTCTCACCGCGCAAGCCGGGGGCGGCGCGGACCTGACGGCGTTCATCCGTCTGCGGCCGATCCATGTGACCTTCGCCGTCGCGTGGATCGTCCTGGCGGCGACCGGCTCCGTCTACGCGTACCTGCCGGAACTCCCCGTGGGCGCGGAGAGAACCGCGCGCGTCCAGTTCTGGCTCCTGGCCGGGGCGGGGGCCGGCGCGCTCGCCTCCTACCTCGGCGGCGCCTTCACGGGGCGGGAGTACCTGGAGTTCCCCTGGCCCGTGTCGGTCTGCATCCTCGCCGCCTGGGTCTGCTTTCTTTCGAACCTCGTTCGCGCTGCCTTGCTCGTGCCGCGTCCGTGGCCGGCGTACGTCTGGATGTGGCTGACCGGCGGCGTGCTGTTCCTCTGCACGTTCGTCGAGGCGCACCTGTGGATGCTGCCCCGTTTCTTCGGGTCGGTGGTCGGGGATCTCACGGTCCAGTGGAAGTCGTACGGGGCGCTCGTCGGTTCGTGGAACATGCTCGTCTACGGCGCCTCCCTCTGCCTGGGGGACCGCCTGACGGGCGGGGACTGCGCGCACAGGCCGAAGGCGTTCCTTCTCTACTGGCTTGGCCTGGCGAACCTGCTGTTCGGGTACGCCCACCACACCTATCACGTGCCGCAGGCCGCCTGGATCCGGTGGATGTCCTTCTGCATGAGCATGAGCGAGTGGGCGATCCTGCTGTCGCTCCTGTGGGAGTGGACCGCTCCGCGCCCGCGTGGGGGACATGAAGCGTCCGACGCGATCCCGCGCCTGTTCCTGTCGGCCGCCTCGTTCTGGATCGTGTGCAACCTCCTCCTGGCGCTCCTGATCTCGATCCCGCAGGTCCACTGGTTCACCCACGGCACCCAGGTGACGCTCGCCCACGCGATGGGGAGCACGATCGGGATCAATACGATGATTCTCCTTGCCGTCGGGCTCCACTGGATGCTGGAGCGCTCCCGGCCGGGGCTCTCCGCGCGGATCCACCTGCGCGCGGGGTTCTGGATCGCCAACATTTCCCTCGCCCTGTTCTGGGGCGGGCTGCTGGTCGCCGGCCTCGTGCGCGGCCTGGGGACCGTGCGCGAGGGGTGGTCGTTCCACGAGGTGCAGGAACATGTCCGTCCCCTCCTCCGTTTTTCGGCCGGCGCGGGGGCCGGGCTCTCCCTGGGGCTCCTGGTCCTGGGGGTGCAGTGGTGTGTTCTGGCCGTGCGGGCGCGGAGGGCCCGCACGTTGTGAGCGTCGGGCGTGTCGGTCGGACGTTCCTCCTGGCGAGCGTCCTGGCGGGCGTTTCGGTCGCCGTGCTCGGTTGGGCCGACCGCCGGGTCGCGGCGTTTCCGTCCCCGGCGCCCCCCGGCATCGCGATGCCGGGGGCGCCTTTCTCGGACGGCGCCCCGCTGTACCACCGACATTGCGCGGCGTGCCACGGCCCGACCGGGGACGCCGAGGGGCGTCTCGCAAGCGGGCCGCTTCGCCCCCGCTCCTTCCGGCGGGAGCCGTTCCGGTACGTGACGACCGATAACGGGATCGCGGATGAACGGGACGTTCTGCGCGTGGTTTGCATGGGGATCCCCTCCGCCGGGATGCCCCCCTCCCGGTTCCTCCTCTCCGACACCGAATGCGCCGCGCTCGCGCGGTACGTGCGCGAGATCCGGCGCCTGGGGGTCCTGGAGGCGCTCGCGCGCGAGGCGAAGGAGGGAGGAGAGGCGATCGAGGCCGGCGAAGCGGAGCAGATCGCGCGGGAGGCGGTCATGCCGGGGGAGTCCGTCCCGGTCCCCCCGGACGCGCCGGTCGCGCCCGACCCGCAGCGGGGGGCGGCGCTGTTCGCGCAGCACTGCGCCACCTGTCACGGGGCGCGCGGGGACGGCCGCGGGGAGTCCCCGGTCCTTGCCGATCCCCTGGGACGCCCCGTCCCGCCGCGGAACCTCGCGCGGGACCCTTTCCGAGGCGGGGAGAGGGACGAGGACCTCTTCCGGCGCGTCCGCTGCGGCATCCCCGGAACCGCCATGAGCGCCTTCGGCCCCGTGGTGTTCTCCGACGACGATGTCTGGTGCGTGATCGACCACGTCCGGTCCCTGCGTCGGGAGGCGTCGTGCCGCTAGCGACCGCGCTCATGGTCCGCGCGAGCTGGACCTGGTTCGCCGCGGGGCTCCTCCTGGGCGCGCTGATGGTTGTCGCGCGCCTGTCCGGGCACGAAGAGATCGTGTGGCTCCTGCGGACGGCGCATATCCACATTCTTCTCGTCGGGTTCGGCGCGCAATGGATCATGGGGATCGCGCACTGGATCTATCCCCGCCGCGTGGCGTCGCATGAACCGCGCGCGCAGGTGCGCGCCCTGCGGGTCTGGCTTTTCCTGAACCTGGGGGTCGCCCTGCGCCTTGTGGCGGAGCCGGCCCTCCTGGCAACGGGCGCGACGTGGACGCGCGCGGCGTTCGCCGCCGCCGTCGGGCTTCAGGTCGTCGCGGGGGGGCTCTTCCTGACCCTCCTGCGCGGGCGGGTCTGGTGCCTCCTGCGCCTGCGGGATGGGTATGTGCGCGAGGCGTCCCTGCGCCGCGCGCTCCGGATCGTCCTGAAGGGGGAGGAATGGACGGGGTCGTGACCCCCGGGGTCGTGCTCCGTGGGGCCGTGCCCCGCGCCGTCGGGCTGCTGTCCGGGGGGCTCGACTCGACCCTGGCGATGCGCCTGATGCAGGAACAGGGGATCGAGGTTCACGCGGTCAACTTCTTCACCCCGTTCTGCAACTGCAACCGCGCGGGGCGCGGGTGCGAGGCGGCGCACCAGGGGGGCCGCCTTGGGATCCCGGTGAAGGTACTCTCCCTTGGGAGGGGGTACCTCCGGATGGTCCGGAACCCCCCGCACGGGTACGGCCGCGCGATGAACCCCTGCGTCGACTGCCGGATCATGATGTACCGCGCGGCCGCCGCATACGCCGCGCGGATCGGGGCAGCGTTCCTGGTGACCGGCGAGGTGGTGGGGCAGCGGCCGATGTCGCAGAGGCGCGAGGCGTTGCGGACGATCGACCGGGAGGCGGGGGTGGAGGGGAAGGTGCTGCGGCCCCTCTGCGCGCGGCTTCTCTCCCCGACCGATCCGGAACTCGCGGGGATCGTGGACCGGACGGTCCTGGGCCGGATCGAGGGGCGCGGCCGGCGCTCGCAGATCGATCTGGCCGCCGCCAAGGGGATCGCCGACTACCCGTGCGCCTCGGGGGGGTGCCTCCTGACCGAGCCGCTCTTCGCGCGGAAGCTGAAGGACCTGTTCGATCACGACCCGGACCCCGGGATTCCGGAGGTGAATCTCCTGAAGATCGGCCGCCACTTCCGGCTACCGTGCGGGCTCAAGCTCGTCGTCGGGCGAGATGAACGGGAAAACGCGGTCCTGGAGGGGTGGACGGCGGATCTGCATCTCGACGTCCCGCTCGTCCCCGGGCCGTGCGGCCTGGGGATCGGACGGGCGGGGGAGGGGGACGTGCCGCTCGCCTGCTCGATCGTCGCGCGCTACAGCGACGCGCCGCGCGACGTGGAGGCGTCCGTCCGCGTCCGGGGGCGGGAAGGAGAGGCGAGGACCCTCTGCGTGCGCCCCGCCTCCCCGCGGGCGTGCGATGCGGCGCGGGTCTGACATGCCGTCCGCCGCGCCCCCCATGTAGGATGCGCCCATGGGCGGGGATCATCACCACACCTACGACATCGGGGTGATCGGGAGCACCCGTGAGGGAATGCGGGTCGCCGTCGGGTCGCTCGTGTTCCTGTCGCTCACGACGGTCCTGCAGGGGATCGTGGTGTACTTCACGGGGAGCGTCGCGCTCCTGGCGGACACGCTCCATAACCTCGGGGACGCGGCGACGGCGATCCCGCTCGGGATCGCGTTCTGGCTCGCCCGGCGCCGGCCGTCGGCGCGGTTCCCGTACGGGTACGGCCGCGCCGAGGATCTCGCCGGGCTCCTCGTCCTGGCCCTGATGCTCGCGAGCGCCTTCGGTGCGGCGCGCGCGTCGCTGGGGCGCCTGCGGGACCCGCAGCCGATCGCGCACGCCGGATGGGTCGCCGCCGCGGCGCTCGTCGGGTTCCTGGGGAACGAGGCGGTCGCCATCTGGCGGATCCGCGTCGGGCGCCGGATCCAGAGCGCGGCGCTGGTCGCCGATGGGCTCCACGCGCGCGTCGACGGCCTGACGTCCCTCTCGGTCCTCCTCGGGACCGGCGGGACGGCCCTGGGATTCCCCCGGGCCGACCCGGTGGTGGGGCTGGCGATCGCGGCGGTCATCCTGGGCGTGACGGTCCACGCGGCGCGCTCTGTTCTCCTGCGGGTGCTCGACGGCGTGGACCCGGGGCTCCTCGACCGGATCCGGCACGCGGCCGCGCACCCCCCGGGGGTCGCCGATGTATCGGACGTGCGCGCACGATGGGGCGGCCACTGGCTCCACGCGGAGGTGAACGTCGCGGTCGACCCGCGTCTGACGGTCGAGGAGGGGCACCGGATCGCCAACGCCGTCCGCGCCGAGGTCGCCGCGCACCTCGAACATGTCTCGAACGTGGTCGTCCATGTCGACCCGGTCGGGGCGTCGGGCGAGAGCCACCACCAGCGTTAATTTCCGCACCTACCGCGATGTTTTTCGCCCGCACGCCGGTTCCGACCGGCCTGCGGCGTTCACGATTCCACTCGTCGCCAGGAAATTTCAGAGGCCTGGCGGCGACGGTGGGGGTACGCGGAACCAGCCTATGCGGCCCTAAAGGTCTGAATCGGATGTTTTGCCGTCGCGCTGGAATCCGCGGGGCGGCTGTCGCGGCCCAAGGGGGGCGTGTGCCGCGCGCCTCGCCGTCCTCGGGTACGGGATTTGTTCGGGGAGCAGGGCGATGGGACGTTCCACGACACCCCGGGGCATGGGGTTCGCCGTCTCCTCGGCGGCGTTCCTGGTCGTCTGCCTGGCGGCGATCGATCAGGCGGGCTGGCTCGGGGCGGCGCCGCCTCCTCCCGCCGCCGCGCCAGCGGGCGCACCCCCTTCCCCGATGGGCGACCCGGCCCGCGGGGCGGCCCTCTACGCGATGCACTGCGCCGGGTGCCACGGCGCCGAAGGGCGCGGGGACGGCGTCGCCGCCGAGTTCCTCATCCCGCGCCCGCGCGACTTCACCGCCAGCGAGTTCCGGATCGTCTCCGCCGCGGGGGGGCTGCCGACCTCGGAGGATCTCCTGCGCGTGATCACCGAGGGGATGCCTGGCTCGGCGATGCCCTCGTGGGGATTCCTGTCCGAGGAGGACCGTCTGGCGCTCGTGGCGTACGTCAAGACGCTCGTGCGGTACTTCGACGAGGACGCGGAGGAATGGGTCAACCTCTACGAGGAGCGGGGGGAGCCGATCGCTCCGGCGTTTGAGACCCCCGCCCCCTCGCCGGAACGCATCGCGCGCGGCCGGATGCTGTTTGTCCGCGCCGGCTGCACGGACTGCCATGGGGTCTCGGGGCGCGGGGACGGCCCGACCGCCGGGACGAACCTGGACGCCGCGGGAGCCCCGATCTTCCCCCGGGACCTGACCGAGGGGGTGTTCAAGGGGGGGGACCGTCCCGAGGACGTCTTCCGTCGGATCACCTTCGGCGTGGGGCCGATGCCCGGAAACGAGACGTCCCTGCCGGTCGGCGAGCGCTGGGACCTGACGCACTACGTCCTGTCCCTGTCGAACCGGTCGGCGCAGGATCTCGCCGCGCAGCGCAACCGGCATCTGCGCGCGCCCCGCGCGGTCGGGCCGATCCCCGCCGATCCCTGCGACCCTTTCTGGGACGTGCAGGAGCCCACCTACCTCCCCCTCATGCCGCTCTGGTGGCGGCGGGGGGAGCGCGTCGGCGGAGTCCTGGTCCGCGCCGTCCACGACGGGACGGATCTCGCGCTCCACCTGCGGTGGGAGGACGCGACCGAGAACGCCGAGGCGGTCCGCCCCCAGGAGTTCCGCGACGGCGCGGCGGTCCAGTGGGCGCTGGAGGAGGGGGTTCCGTTCCTGGCGATGGGGGACGCCCGCGCGAAGGTGAACCTCTGGTTCTGGCGGTCCGACCGCCAGGGGGGGCCCGATCGCTACCCCGATGTGCAGGGGACGTACCCGAACCGGGTGGTCGACGACTACCCCGGCCTGCGCGACTGGCACCCCGGTGAAGGGTTCGGCGCGCAGGACCGCCCCGCGCGCGAGCACGACCCGCGGTTCCTGACCGGGTGGGGGGCGCAGAATCCGGTCTCCGACCCGGAGGCGGCCTGCCCCGTCGAGTCCCTCGAGGCGCAAGGTCCCTCGACCGTCTCGACACGCGCGCCCCGTGCGCAGGTGATCGGGGGGGCCGGGCGGTGGGAGAAGGGGGCCTGGAGCGTCCTCTTCCGCCGCCCCCTGCGCGCGGGGCGCGGCGAGGTGGACCTGTCGCCCGGGCGGCGAGTCCCCGTGGCGTTCGCGGCGTTCGACGGCGCGCGCGCCGACCGCGATGGGCAGAAGTCGATCACCGTCTGGCACGACCTGGAGGTGGAACGGTGAGCGAACCAATCGAGAAGCCGACGATTCTGAACCGCCCGATCTCCCGCCGGGATTTCCTGAAAACCGCCGGGGTCGGGGCGGGTGCGATGGCGCTCGCTTCCTTTCCCCTGTCCCTGACGCGCCTGATGGCGGCCGACGGGATCGACAACCCGCTCGAGCACTACCCCGACCGCGACTGGGAGGAGATCTACCGCGACCAGTAC
>JACQRN010000320.1 GCA_016206515.1 Planctomycetota bacterium
CCACCTCGACGAGGTCGAGCCCCTGGGACTCCGCCATACGCAGCGCCTCGGGGGTGTCCATGATCCCGATCTGCTCGCCCCCGGCACCGATCACGCGGACCTGCGGGACCCGGATGCGGTTGTTCACCCGCGGGCCTCGCGGCCCCTTCGCCTTGAACTCGCCGCGCCCGTCCTTCTCCGCGCCCGCGGGTCCAGGCGGTGACGCTCCAGGCTGGAACGACATTACTTCCCTCCCCGAGACGCCGCGGCGTGGGGCACCATGGCGCGCTCGCACAGCAACCGGTCGAACGAATCGATCTCCATCACTCCCAAGTCTCCTTCCGTGCGGTGACGCACCGCCAGCGTGCGGGAGGAAGCCTCCCGCTCCCCGATCACGAGCATGAACGGAACCTTCAGCAGCGTGGCCTCGCGGATCTAGGCCCCGATCTTGTCCCCCCGCAGGTCCTCCCCGACGCGGTGGCCGCGCGCGCGCAGGGCGGACGCCGCCTCCCGGGCGACCTCCTCCTGCGCCGTGGTGATCGACATCACGCGCGCCTGCTCGGGGGTCAGCCAGAGCGGCCAGTCGCCGCCGGTGTGCTCCAGGTAGATCCCGAGGAACCGTTCGAGGCTCCCGAGGATCGCGCGGTGGAGCATCACGGGGCACTTCTCCTTCCCGTCGCGGTCGGTGAAGCGCAGGTCGAACCTAGTCGGCATCACGAAGTCGACCTGGATCGTCCCCAAGGTCCAGATCCGGTGCAGGACGTCGCGGAAGTTGAACTCCACCTTCGGGGCGTAGAACGCCCCCTCCCCCGCGTGAAGGGCGAACGCGTACCCGGCGCGGCGCAACCCCTCCTTCAGGCACCCCTCGGCACGCTCGCGCATCTGGGGGGTCCCGGCGTAGTCCGGCGGGCAGGTCGCCACGTGGACCTCGACACGGTCGAGCCCGAGCGCGGCGTACACCTCCCGGACCATCGCGAAGAAGCGGTCCATCTCCCCGTCGATCCCCTCCGGGGCGCAGAAGATGTGCGCGTCGTCCTGGGCGAAGGAGCGCACGCGCGTGATCCCGTGCAGAACCCCGGTCCGTTCGAACCGATGAA
The DNA here is from genome assembly GCA_016206515.1 of Planctomycetota bacterium. Lineage (GTDB taxonomy): Bacteria > Planctomycetota > SBBH01 > SBBH01 > JACQRN01 > JACQRN01. The sequence goes on from JACQRN010000320.1 coordinate 1,077, forward strand.
GGCGGGAGAAGTCCGCCCAGCGGACCGGCAGCTCACGGTACGAATGCTTGCGCGAGCGGAACAGGTGCGCGTGCCCGGGACAGTTCATCGGCTTGAGGCCGTACGTGTCGTCCTCCGCCTTCATCAGGAACATCTCGTTTGCGAAGTGCGCGGCGTGGCCGGAGGTCTCCCAGAGCGCGGTCCTGTAGACCAGGGGCGTGATCACCTCCTCGTACCCGTGCCGGGTGTACAGGCCCCGCATGTAGTCGATCAGGCCGTTGTAGATCCGCGCCCCCTTGGGGCGCAGGAAGGGGGACCCCGGCGAGATCGGATCGCTCCAGAACAGGTCGAGCTCCTCCCCGAGCCGCCGGTGGTCGCGGCGCTTCGCCTCCTCGAGGCGCGCCAGGTGCGCGTCGAGATCCTCGCGCGTGAAGAACGCGGTCCCGTAGACGCGCTGGAGCATCTTCTGTTTCGGGTCCCCATGCAGGTACGCGCCGGTGACGTTCATCAGTTTGACCCCGCCGACGATCCCGGTGCGCGGGATGTGCGGCCCCTCGCACAGGTCGACGAACTCCCCCTGGCGGTAGAACGAGACGCGGTCCGGGCCGGGCTTGCCCTCCTCCCCCGCGGCGATCCTCCCGATCAGCTCGACCTTGTACGGCTGGTTGCGCTCCGCGGCGAGGCGCTTCGCCTCGGCAATGGTCAGTTCGATCCGCTCCGGTCGCAGGTCCTCCTTCACGATCTTCGCGACCTCGTCGTCCAGCCGGACAAGGTCCGCCTCGTCGATCCGGTGGTCGAGGTCCATGTCGTAGTAGAAGCCGTACGGCCCCTCCATGAGCGGCGGTCCGACCCACAACTTCACGTCCCCCCACAGCCGCGCGGCCGCCTGCGCCAGGAGGTGCGCGCAGGAGTGGCGCAGGATCTCGAGCGCCTCCGGCGCCTGGCGGGTCACAATCGACACCTCGACGTCCGCCGCGAGCGACGTGGTCGCGAGCGACGTGGTCGCGGGCGACGTGGTCGCGAGCGGCGTCGAGAGATCCACGAGACGCCCGCCGACGCGCGCAGCCACCGCATCCTTCGCCAGGCGCGGCCCGATCCGCTCGGCGAGGTCCGCCGCCGTCGCCCCCTCCGGAAGATCGCGCGCGGAACCGTCGGGAAGGCGGATCAACCCCACAGGGAAAGGGAACACCGCGCCGGACAACTCACCCGGTGGAATCTACCCCACGTGCCGCGGGCGGTCAACGACCCCCTACCCACCGGGCGGCGCCGCGTTGGGACCCACGGCCGGCGGGGTTCCGCGCAGGGCATCGAGTTTGGCCTCCCATTCCGCGAAATAGGGGGCCGCGCGAGGGTTCCCCTCCAGAAGGATCCGCATGTCGGCCAGGGCCGTCTCCATCGCGGCGACATCCCCGCGGGCCTCCGCGTAGGGCAGGATCATCCCCCAGACGGCCTGCCTCTGCCGCGCGTCGGAGGGGATCTTTCCCTCCCCGTGCATCCCCCACAGGCGCGCGCCGAGTTCGATCCGGTCCTCGGGGGTGGAACGCGCGGTGAGCGTCCCCAGGACCTGCTTCACCTCAAGGTCGGCCACCGCCTGCCGCGCGATGGCCGACTGCTCGTCGGTCAGCCCCGTCGCCACCGCCGCGAGCTCCGTTTGCACGTCCTGGGGAGCGATCCGCCCAAGCGCGCACTCCCGCAGGAACACCTGGTACCGCTCCTCGATGGTCAGATCCGACCGGGCGAGCAGCGCATGGAACTCCCGGGCCTGGGCGAGCGTCGCGCGGAAGTTCTCCACGGTGCGTTCACCGGAATGCGTGGCGAGCAGGTCGCCATGCTCGTCGAGGAACGCGAGATACGGGAACCCGCGCCCCCCCTTCTGCGAGAGGAGGTCCGGATACGGCTCCCCGTCCAGATGGCTCGTCACATGCGCAAAGAGAACCACCTCCTGCGCGAACCCGCCGAACCCCTCGTCTTGGAGCGCGCCGCGCTCCAGTGCGGTGCAGGGCCCTCACCCGGCGTACGAACGGGTGAAGTAGGCGAAGATCGGCTTCCCCTCCGCCGCCGACCGCGCGCGGGCGGCATGCAGGTCGGTCAGCCAACCCCGCGAGGCGAACCACGGCTCGGAGAGTTTTTCCTGGCGCCGGGCGCCGAGATCCTCCTGCGTGGGCGGCGGCGCGGCGGGCGCCGGCGAGCTACGCGCGCCACTCGGGGGCGCGCCGAGGGTGACCGTCAGCGCCAGATCCGCCTCCCCGCGACGCACCTTCACCGGGACCCGCGCGCCAACCTCCATCCCCTGCAGCGCCTCGCGCAACGGAGCGAACCCGGCGATCGGCCTTCCCGCGAACTCGACGACGACATCCCCCGCCTGGATCCCCGCGGCGGCGGCGCCCCCCTGGGTGACAGCCGTCACGCGGATCCCCTCCCCGCGCTCCTCCGCTGCCCCGTCAAACTCGATCCCCAGGTACCCGGCCGCCCGCGCCGCCCCCCACGGCAGCACCGCCAGCGCCAGGAGCGCCACGACCACCCGGCCTACCTTCCACGCCCTCGTCCTCACGTTCGCCATCGCATGTCCCCTCTTCCGCCGCGAGCGCGGCACGGCCATGACACTACACCTTCGGCGGACCTGTCCGCAAGCGGACGGCAGGAGCGCGGGTTACTCCCCGGGGGAACGCCCCTCCCTCGCCCGCAGGGCGACGACCTCTCGGGCCTGCCGCACCGTGGCCCTGAATCCGTCGACCGTCCGGGCTCCGCTGTGGGCGGCCAGGACCTCCCCCTCCGCATCGAGAACCACCAGGTACGGGAACCCGCGCCCGCCCTTCTGCGAGAGAAGATCCGGGAACGGCTCCCCCGCGAAGCGGCTGGTGATGTGCGTGAACAGGACGACCTCCTCCGCGAACCGCTTAAACCCTTCATCGAGGAGCGCGCCGCGCTCCAGGGCAGAGCAGGGGGGTCAGGGGGAGTACGACCGCGTGAAGTAGGCGAAGATCAGCTTCCCCTCGCCCGAGGCGCGTGCGCGCGCCGCATCGTAGTCCACGGTCCAGTTGTTCCCCGTGAACCATGCCTCGCGGAGTTTCGCCTCCCGCCTCTGCACGAGCGGATCGACCGGCCCGTCCCCGAACGCGGGGCCGAACCCCGCCAGAAGCGCCCCCGCCGCCGCCATCGCCGCCATCCGAGTCCTCATCCGCACGTCTCCTTCCGGCGCCCGCAACCCGCGCGACGCTGCGCAGTATAACCCCCGGGCCCACGACAGGTTCTCATCCGGCCGAGGAGGGGCATGTGCAGCGCAAATCGAGAGTGCGCGGACACGATGTCCGCGCCCGCGCAGCGTAGCGCCCGGGTCCCCGCGCGCACGGTTCCTGCGCGTGGGGTGGCGCGCAGCGAGCATGCGACGAGCG
>JACQRN010000325.1 GCA_016206515.1 Planctomycetota bacterium
ACAGGAGACAGGAGACAGGAGACAGGAGACAGGAGAAAACCGGGAAACGGACCCAACAACGTGGAACGCCAGTAGGACACCGAAAGGCAGGCCCTGAAACCCATCGATGCGCCGTCCTGCGCGATGCGTCCAGCGGAGGGAGTTGGCGCGGTGCAAGACGCTCGACCTCAAGCGCATGGGGTTCCGTCGGTTGCTTCGTCCCCACCTTTCTCCCGCCTTCTGACTCCTGTCTCCTGACTCCACGATCTTTCAAAAATGCCTTTCCAAAAACTCGATATCCACATCCCCCCGGATATACCGCGTATCGTTGAACAGGTTGAGGTACAGGGGGATCGTCGTCTGGATCCCCTCGATCACATACTCCTCGAGGGCGCGGCGCATCGTGGAGACCACCTGGCTGCGCGTCGGGCGGTGGACGATGATCTTCCCGATCAGGGAGTCGTAGAACGGCGGCACCTCGTACCCGGCGCAAACGTGGGAGTCGACACGGATGTTGTTCCCGCCCGGCTGGTAGTACGCCGTGATGCGACCCGGCGAGGGACGGAAACCGTGCTCGGGGTCCTCGGCATTGATGCGGCATTCGATCGCGGCGCCGCGGCACTTCACATCGTCCTGCCGGTAGCGCAAGGGCTCGCCCGCCGCGATCCGGATCTGCTCCTTGACGATATCGACGCCGGTCGTCATCTCGGTCACCGGGTGCTCGACCTGGATGCGGGCGTTCACCTCGAGGAAGTAGAACTGCTCGTCCGGCGCGACGAGGAACTCCACGGTCCCGGCGTTCGTGTACCCGGCGGCCCTCGCCATGCGCAGGGCCGCCTCCCCGAGCTGGCGCCGGACCTTGTCATGGATCCCCGGCGACGGGGCCTCCTCGATCAGCTTCTGGTGCCGCCGCTGCAGCGAGCAGTCGCGCTCCCCGAGGTGGATGAGGTTCCCCTCCTCGTCGCCGAGGATCTGCACCTCGATGTGCCGGGCGCCCACGACCTTCCGCTCGAGGTAGACCTCGTCGTTCTTGAACGACGCGCGCGCCTCGGCACGCGCGGTCATGATGCCGCTGACCAGCGACACATCGTTGTGGGCGACCCGCATCCCCCGCCCGCCGCCGCCCGCCGAGGCCTTGATCATCACCGGGTAGCCGATCTTCCGCGCGACCTCGAGCGCGGCGCGGTCGTCCCCGACGGGTCCGTCGCTCCCGGGGGAGACAGGGACGTCGTTCTCGATCGCCAGGCGCCGCGCGGAGATCTTGTCGCCGAGGCGGCGCATCGCCCCGGGGGAGGGCCCGATGAACCGGATGGACGATTCGTTGCAGATCTGCGCGAAGTCGGCGTTCTCGGCGAGGAAGCCGTACCCGGGATGGATCGCCTCGACGTCGGTGATCTCGGCGGCCGACAGGATCCGCGGGATGTTCAGGTAGCTCTCGGAGGCAGGCGGGGGGCCGATGCAGATCGCCTCGTCGGCCCTCCTCAAGTAGACCGCATGGCGGTCGGCCGTCGAGTAGACGGCGACCGTCTCGATCCCCATCTCCCGGCAGGCGCGGATCACCCGCAGGGCGATCTCCCCCCGGTTGGCGATCAGGATGCGGTTGAACACGCTAGTGGTTCGACTCGGATCACGCGGGCGTCACGCGGATCATGGGCTGCCCGAACTCGACCGCCTCGCCGTTCTGGACGAGGAACTCCGCGACGGTGCCCGTGCACTCCGCCTTGATCTCGTTCATCACCTTCATCGCCTCAAGGATGCAGACCACGGTCTCCGGCTCGACCCGCTTGCCGACCTCGACGAACGCCGGGACATCCGGCTTCGCGGAGCGGTAGAAGGTTCCGACCATCGGGGATTTGATCTGGACCGACCGGTCCTCTCTCGGCTTCTGGGGTGGGTTCTCCTGCTGGACAGCCGCCGGGGAAACGGTCGCCGATGTGACCATCTGCTGGGGAACGGCCTGGATCGGAGGCACGGATTGCGTATGTGCGATCACAGGTGCATTTGCTGATAACTTCCGTAATTTCACATGTATTCCATCCTCTTCCACGTCCATCTCGGAGAGGGAATGCTGATCCATCAGTTCCAAGAGGGATTTCAACTTCCGGAGGTCCATATCGAAGGCAGGATCGCCAGCCATTCGATGGAAGTCAATACCGTTCGGCACGTTTCATGCGTGATGGAGCGTACAATCATCCGCAACCGTGTCCCGGGCTCCTGTCGTTCGTACGACGCATGAGGGGGCGGGTCCGTCCGACGCCGTCCCGGTCGCGCGGGATGCCGGTGACGCAAGGGGCCTCTTCCGCCGTTGCTCGGAAGGGGAGCCCGATGCCTGGGAGGAGTTCCTGGCGTGCTACCGGACGTACTTGCGGTCCTGCGCGCGCCGGATCCTGACCGTTGCGGGCGCCGCGCGGGAGGAGGAGATCGAGGAGTGTGTCCAGGATGCCCTGGTCCTTCTCTTGAAGGGAAGTGGGACGCGCCTCCTGCGGTACGACGGCACCTGCAAGCCGACGACTTGGTTGTGGCTGTGCATGATCACCGTCGGGCACGACCGGCTACGCAAGACCGCAAGGCACATCCATCCGCTCCCCCAGGATGCGCTTTTGGATGCCTCCTCGCCGGGCGAGGGCCCCGACGAGAAGGCGGAGCGGTCCGAACGAGCTGGGGACCTGGCGGCCGCTCTCGGGAGGTTGTCTTCCCGGCAGGAAATTGCCCTGCGGCTCTTCTACCTGGAGGGGCTCCCCGCCCGGGGGGTAGCCGCGGCCTTGCGGACCACCGTGTCGGCTGCGGAGAGACTTCTTGCGAAGGCGCGACGCCGACTGCGCAGTCGACTTGGGGGAGCGGGGATGGCCTGACGCATTTTTCCACCCAGGACGGGGTCAGGACGGGGCGTCGGCATGCGGTGAACGGGCAGTCGTGGACACGATCTGCCCGGAGTCCAATCGTCTCGGTGCGTACATCGAGGGGAGTCTCGCGGGTCGCCCGCGGGAGCGTTTCGAGGTCCACCTGCGCACGTGCGGCGAATGTCTCTCCGCCGTGGCCTGGAACGTCCGGGTGGGGAAACTTCTTGCGGCTCCCGCGAGGCGCTGGCGGGTCCCCTCCGCGATCGCCGCAGCGGTACTGGCCGGCCTGGGGTTTGTGGCGTGGCGGGAAGGCCGCTGGAGCGCCGCGAGCGTGCGCCTCACCGGGCCAGGGGGGACGGAAGTGGCTCTGGTTTCAGGGGACGAGATCGGGGCCGGCCGGGGCGGGATCTTGCGGATGCAGGACGGGACGACCGTCTCGGTGCAGGGGGAGGCGTCTCTCCGTCTTCTTGCGCCGTGTCCGGGCGAGCGCCTGCGCCTGCGCATGGAGGCTGGCGAAGCCGGGTTCGACGTCCTCCACGGGGAGCGGGGCGTTGTGGTGGAGACTCCGCGAGGGACGGCCAGAGTCCTGGGGACCCGCTTCCGCGTCCGCCTCTGGCCGGGCTTCCCAAGGAGTGGGGGAGGTGTCCTCGAGGTCTCGGTCGAGGAGGGGCGCGTGCGTGTGGCGTCCCCCGAGGGGGTGGAAGTGGTGGCGTACGCTGGGACGAGAGCCTTCATCCCGGCGGGGGGGCGCCCGCTCCTGGAGGTCATGACTCCGCGGACGGATCCGTCCGCGGTCCGCCCGGCCCTGGACCTTTTCGTCGGATCCTTGCGGCGCGGCGATCCATCGGGCGCTGCTCTGGCCCTGGTGTTCCTGCGGAACCTCGGCGAGCCTGCCTGCGCCGCCGCGCGCGAGAGGTTCCTCGACAGGTCGCGACCGGCGACGGAGCGCGCCGAGGGGTTCGTCCTGTGGCGCGAGATCGACCCTGCCGGCGCGCGGGAGGCTCTCTCCCGGGTCGACCCGCACGTCGAACCGGATCTCGCCGCGGCCCTGTCGTCGTGGCCGGCGGAAGGGTGGTGATCGTGCGACGTCCCGCCAACCCGGGGATCGTTCTGGTGATCGTCGCGGCGCTGCTGTCCCTTCTCCTGGTGCTCGCGTCCCTCTTTCTGCGCCTGTCCTCCATCCGGAGGGAAATGGAGCGCACCGTCGTGGAGCATGCCCGGGCGAAGATCCTGGCCGGTTCCGGGGTCGAGTCCGCCCTGGCGCGCCTGCGGATCTCGCCCCTGCCCCCTCCGGTCCGGACGGTCGCCAATGCGGCGGACGACTGGACATGCCGCGAGCCGAACGCATCGCTCGACCTGGGTTCGTTGCACAACCCCTCCTTCCATCTGGGCGAGCCGTGGGCGGACGT
>JACQRN010000326.1 GCA_016206515.1 Planctomycetota bacterium
GAGGCCGCTGTGTAGTCCAGGAAGTCGAGGATCCCGTTCATGTTCAGGTCCTCCCCCGAATCGAGGACGCCATCGGCGTCGAGATCCTCCTCGGTGTTGAGCAGGACCGTGCCGGCCCCCGCCCCTTGGAGGATTTCGATCCCCAGGCGCGAATCGCGCAGGGCGTCGTCCCAGACGGGCGGGGCCGCGCCGGCTGCCGCGGGATTGTTCAGAGGCATGCGGGGCAGGATCTGGGTCCAGAACATGCGCGAGACCCGCAGCGGAAACCCCGTGCCCGCGGGAAGCTGAAGAAGGAGGTCGGTCGACGTGAATCGCCCGTCATTCCTCTTGTAGTAGCGACCATCATCGTAGCGGTTATGGGAGAGCGTCTGGGCCGCCGCCCGGGCAACGGCGTCGTCGGCCCCGTAATCGTAGACGGCCAGCTCGTCGATCGTCTGGTTGGAACCTGCCGTGACGTACGAGTCGTACATCCGCGTGCCGCCGATCACGAGGCGCCGACTGGCGTTCGGGAGGTCCGTCGGCGGCAATCCCTGCAAGATCATCAGGTATCCACTGTCGTAGAAGTAGCTAAACCCGTCCATTACCTCACTCCACTTCCCGCGCAGCCACAACGCCGCGTTGTCGTTTCCGCTGGGCCCCACGTCGACATCCCACTGCGCGGTCGCCAGGACCCAACGGTGCTCGTGGCGGCTCTCGGACGTGTAGCTCGGGGGCGCCCCCCACGGGGTCACCCCGCCCATCAACGTGTCCATGGAGACCGGCAGGCGTTCGTGCCAGGGGTCAAGCTCCCCCGGGGGCTGGAGGGCGTTCTCCAGGAGTGCTCCGTACCTCCCGCTCGTTGCCCCGATGCACAGGACCTGGGTGGCGGCGCCGTCCGCGCCGCGCGCCGCCTGCTGGACGGCGACGTCCATCCGATCGATGGAGTTCCGGATGTCCGGCTTCACCCAGTAGGAGATGACACCGTGCCGGGGCGGGAGGTTCCCGACGCTCGTGTACATCGGCATCCGGCGGTGCTGGATGTACGCGCCGTCGGGAACGAACGTGTTGGGGCGCGTCGGATCGAACGCCGACGTCGTCGTGAGGAATGTCGTCCGCAGGAGCGAGTCGACGTTGATGTCGTCCCGGTCGGTGAGCGCGATCGGCGAGAGCGCCGTCGTCCCCGGGGATGTCGCCTTGTCGGCGGTCCAGGTGTTCGTGAACCGGTGGATGAACCGGGTGTTCGCCGGGTCCGGCCCCGTCGGGAGTTCCGTGGTGGCCAGCCCGATCTGCCCGTCGAACGCCGCCGCCCGGTTCGGCAGGACGAGATATGGCTCCGGGTACGTCATGAGAGACAGGCCGATCCCCGCGCCGCCGCCCAGGGACGCCTTGGCACCGAATGTGCGGAACGACCCAGCCATCCACGCATTGTTCGCCGCGGTGATGTAGGAGGTGGCCGGGGCGCGCCCCCCCACGAAATCCTTCTGGGTCGTCTGGCGTAGGGGAAGGAACATCTGCAGGACGGCCTCCCGCCGGGACTCGGAGAGGACGCCGGAGGCGACGTCCCGGACACGCCCCAGGGACGCCACGGACATGATCCCCGAGATCGGATGCAGGGAGAACTCCGTCGAATGGATCGAAAGGTCCGACTTGTCGACGTCGCGGAACCGGATCCGGTCGGGGTGCGTCTTGTTCAGGTTCGCGTTGGGGTTGAAGTTCGCCTTCAGGAGCTCCCCCGCCAGCCTCTGACGCAACATCCCGAAGTTCGCCCAGGGTCCCACGTCACTGGCCATGGGCAGGACCCCCTTCCGTCCCAGCGTGTCGCAAAACGCGTTGAACTGCGCCCAGGAGAGGAAGGGGGCGTCGAGGTATCCGTCGCCGTCGGTATCCTCGCCGGCGTCCAGGTACCCGTTGTGGTTCGTGTCCTCCCCTCCCGCGCGAAGCTCCACGATCTTCGCCGCCACGGCGGGGGCCACCGGGGGGGCAGCCAGAGTGATGTTCACGTAGTCCTTTGTGCGGTACAGGAGCATGCGATCGGGAAAAAATCCAACGTCATAGGCCTGCTGTATCACGCCCCCCTCGAGCCCGGCGATCAGGGACTCCAGAAGGGGCTGCGGGGCGAGATGGATGTTCACGGGGGCGCGTCCGGTCGGCTCCAGGGCCGGAGGGCCGCCGCGCAGCACAATGTGGTCGGCGCGGGCGAGGCCCACCGAGTCGGATCCCCAGGCCGCCCCCGGCCCCAGCTCGCGGTCCAGCTGCGGCCGGATCACCGAACGGTCGACCCAGGCGCGGCAGGTGAGGTACGCGGACAGGCGCTCGCGCTGCGCGGGGGTGATCGCGGGGGGAAGGTCGGCCAGGGACCGGTACCCCCCGACGGGGCGGTTGTCGATGACGATATCCCCCAGGCCCGGCACGTTCACGTCGGCGTGGGCACCCAGGAGGTTCAGGACCCGGTGCAGCATCGCGTTGTACCCGGCGTTCCGGTCGCAGCGGTCCGCCGTCCCGTTGGCGGGATCCAGGGCGTTCCCGTCGGTCGCCGTGAGGTAGCCGCCGTTGACGTACAACTTCCCCTCCTCGGACTCGACCCGCAGGGCGAAGGTGTCCCCGTGCGTCCCGTGCGCTCCCCGAAGACGCCCGCTATACCCCTCGCGCGAACCGTTGCGGTTGCTGTCGTGCGACGCGAGGAACACGTCGGTCCCCGCCGTGTACCGTCCGTCCAGCGGCGGCGCGTCGTCGTACCCCTCCCCTGCGGCGTAGGAGGGGTTCTGCGAGCGTTCCAGGGGGACCGATGTGGGGTCGCGGTACGTCCAGTCGTCCCCCTGGTTCGCGCGCCGGGCCGGCACGGGGGTTTCGGGGGCGCGCGACAGGCGGGCGGATGCGTACTCGAGCCCGGAGCGGGCCAGGAGTTGCGCGCGGGTGCCGTCCAGATGACTCCGCGTCGTCGCGCGCGCCGCGGCGCCGACGCGCACGAAGAGAACGGCGAGCATGACCAGAAGCGTCAGGAGGGAGGAGACGAGGATCAGCGCGATCCCGTCGCGGCGGGCCGGGGTCATTCCGCCACTCCCGGCGCCGCTTGCGCCCCGCCCGTCATGCGGTGTCGCGCGGCAGCCAGCAGGAGGACGGCCCCGCGCTCGTCCCCGCGCGCCAGGCACGCGCGCGCCTCGTCCTCGAGCCGCGTACGCTGGGCGGCATCCGGCGCCGACGCGGGGATCTCCTGGCGCATCGGAGGGCCCGACGCCGCGAGGATCCCCCGCGTCCCGGCGGGAAGCGTCTCCACGCTGCGCATCTCGATGCTGCGCGTCTCGACGCCGCTGCCCTCGATCTGGACGGTCCCCTCCAGGACCTCAATGACGCAGAAGGCCGGGGGGGAGGCGTCCCCGCCGGCCGCCGGCCCCTCGTGCAAGGAGACCACCAGGACCGTCCCGATGACCCGTACCCACCCTTGCGGGACGGCGATCACGAGCGGCCGGGCGCCGTGGCGCGCCCGGATCGAGACGGTCCCCTCCCGGAGCCGGATCCGCTCCCGCTCCCCGTCCGCCGCGCTTTCGCGCACAAGCGACGCCGGCCCGTCCGCCTCCAGGACCGTCCCGTCCCCGAGGAGGACCCGGACGCCGCCCCCCTCGTGGGGGCGCAGCATCTCCCCGACCTGCCAGACGCTCCCGGCC
>JACQRN010000327.1 GCA_016206515.1 Planctomycetota bacterium
CCTACGAGGGGTACGGCCCCGGGGGGGCGGCGGTCCTCGTCGATTCCCTGACCGACAACCGGGCACGGACCGCCTCCGAGATGCGCTTGATGTTCGAGACTCACGGGGGAAACCTTGGCGCCTCGGGGTGCGTCGCCTGGAACTTCGAGCCGCGCGGGGTCATCCTGGTGGAGGGGCCCGGGGTGGACGAGGAGAAGGTCATGGCAGCGGCGCTGGAGGCGGGCGCGGACGACATCGAACCTTCCGGGGAGGGGTTCCAGGTGCTGACCGATCCGCGGGAGATGGAGGCGGTCCGCGCCGCGCTCGGAAGGGCAGGGCTCCCGGTCGCCTCGTGGGAACTCTCGAACATCCCGAAGTCGACGGTCGAGGTGGACCTCGCCGCCGGTCGGAGGCTCCTGTCGCTCCTCGAGGAACTGAACGACCACGACGACGTACAGAACGTCGCGTGCAATTTCGAGGCCCCCGACGAACTGTTCCAGGAGGCATCGCGATGCGACGGCTCGCGTTCCTGCTGACGATCTGCGCCCTGTCCGGATGCGGCGAGGAGGAGAAGAGCGTGGTCGCGCCGCGGGAGGCACCGCCCCCGCCGCTGTCCCTCCCGGTCGCCGACATCCTTCCCGCCGACGCGCTGGCGGTCGTGTACCTCCCCGATGCGGCCGGCTCCCTCGACCGCGCCGCACAGACGCCGATCGGGCGCCTCCTGGGGGCACCCTCGACGAAGGCGCAGGCTACGCTCGGCCTGGGGCTCCTCGCCACGCACCTGCAGACCGATCCGGAGAGCCGCTCGTATGGCGAGTGGCTCCAGGGGTTTGTCGCATCGTCCGAGGACCCCTTGGGGAGCCTCTGGGGGCGCGTCCGCGCCCAGACGGAGGCGTATGCGGGCGGCGGCGCCGCGTTCGCGGTGACGGGGATGCTGTTCCCCGAGGGGACGACGCCGGTCCTCGAGGCGATGGCGGTCCTGTCCGCCCAGGACGCCGGGCGGCTCCGCAAGGGGATCGATGGGGCGCTGGACCGGCTCCTGGATGACGAGCCGTCCGTGAAGAGGTCCACCGCGCGGGAGGGGCGCTTCCCGTACGAGCGCCTCGCCGACGGGGAGGTCACGGTCTGCCACCTCTTCCTCGGGAAGGCATGGGTTGTCACGAGCACCGAGGCGCTGATGAAGAAGACCCTGCGCCGGATCGGCTCCGACGGGAAGATCGCAGACGCCTGGAGCGCCCACCCGGCGGTCGCGCCGGCGCTCGCCGGCGAGGCCGCTCCCGATGTGGTGGGGCATGTCCGGGTCGCCGCACTCCTCTCGTCGCTGGAGCCGATCTTGCCGGAGCAGGGGGTCCGTTTCATCGAGGCCTCGGGGCTCGCCGGGTTCACGGACGCCGTCTACGCGTTGCGCCTGGCCTCCGACGGCGCGCGGGAGACGGTGTCGCTCCTGGCCCCCTCCCCACGGCGGGGCCTGCTGCGTCTGATGGACAACGAGCCCGTGCGCCGCGAGGGGATTCCGTGGGTGCCGGGGCGGACCGTATCGGTCAACGTCGCGCGCGTCGACGTCGGCCGCGCCTGGAGGGTCCTGCGCGAGTTCCTCGCGGCGGGCGACGCGCGAGGCTGGGCGCAGGCCGAGCGGGGGATGCATGTCGCGGAGGCGGCCGTCGGGGCGTCGTTGGAACATGACCTTCTCGGCGCGATCGACGGCGAGATCACGCTGCTTGAACTGCCGGAGGGGCGTTCGGCTCTCCCCACCGCCGCCGTCCTGACGCTGGCGGAGGGGAACCGCCTCGGGATCCTCGCGGAGCGCCTCGCGGCGTTCCTCGATGCGAGACAGGTCCCGTTCCTCGTGATGGAGCGGGAAGGGAATGTGGACGCCGGGGAGCCGTCGATCCTCCGCTTTTCCGTTCCCCTCGATGCGATCCCCCTCCCCCCGGACGCGGCCGAGGGGATGGCCGCGTTCTCCACCGCGATGGGAGGCGGCCCGTCTCTCGCCCTCTGCGTCCGCGGGAACCGTTGCTACCTGGGACCCAATGCCGCCGTGGTACGGCAGGCGATCGCCGTGCACGGGGGGGGGGTACCGTCCGACCGGCATGCCGAGGCTGGCGCGTTCCTCGATGCGCTCCCCGCCGGAACCTGGGCGGCGGGATGGAACGACCTCGACGCGCAGGCCGTACGCATCGTTCGGCTCCTCGAACAGCTTGTCCCCGGGAGCGCCGCGATCTCCCTGGCTCTGGCGGGCGGGACGGGGGACTCCGTCTACGCCTGGTCGATGCGGACCGACGATGCGGGCGTCCACGAGGAGGCGGTGGCGCCCCTGCCGGTTCTGGGGCTGTCCGGGGGGGTCGTGTTCGGGGCGTTCTTTGCGGCGATCACCACCGGATTCTGACACGCGCGCGGAGACCGTCCTGGGAATCGACCCGGGGACGCTCCGGCTCGGGTACGGCGTCCTGCGCGCCTCGGGCGGGAGGTGGGCGGTCATCGAGCACGGCACGGTCCGGACGGGGGGCGGGGACCTGCCGCTTCGGCTGCGGTGCGTCCACGAGGCGGTTGCGCGGCTCATCGGACGGCACTCGCCAGGGGTGGTCGCCCTCGAGCGTGCGTTCTTCGGGCGGAACGCCGCCTCCGCCCTCCGGATCGGCGAGGCGCGCGGGGCGGTGATGGTCGCCTCCGCGCTCGCCGGCGTTCCGGTGCGCGAGTTCGCCCCCGCGCGGGTCAAGCGGGCGATCACGGGGAGCGGACGGGCGTCGAAGTCGCAGGTTGCCGGGATGGTCGTTCGGCTTCTCTCCCTGCGTGCGCGTCCCGCCGAGGACGCCGCCGACGCCCTGGCGATCGCCCTGTGCGCCACGCGGGGGGGGACGCGGACGACGCTCGCGCGTCCGTCCACGCCGCGGCGCCTGCGGGCTGTGCTGACGTGACCCTTCCCTACGATGCGGTCCTCCTCGATCTCGACGGGACGCTCGCGGATCGCCATGGGTGCGTCACGGAGCGCACGCGCGGCGTGCTCGCGGCGCTCCAGGGGCGGGGGGTGCGGGTCATGCTCGCCACCGGCCGCTCGGTCGGCTCGGCCCGGCGGGCGGTCGAGGGGATGGCGTTCAACGCCCCGGCGGTCTGCTACAACGGCGCGGTCCTGTGCGACCTGGAACGGGACGAGTGGGTGGAGTCGCGCACGTTCTCGGAGGCGCAGGCGGAGGCGCTGGTGGACGCGGTGGCGCGCTCGTCCCTCGATCTGTTCGTCTACGCGCGAGACGTTCGCTACACGCTCCCGTCTCGGCACGCCGAGCACGAGAGGCTCGTGGAGATCCTCGACGGCGTCCGGACGGTCCCGCTGCCGCGGGACCTCCCGCGCTTGCAGGTCAACCGGTTGAGCATGATGGGTCCCGACGCCGCGGCCCTCGGCGCGATCGACGCGGTCCGCCGCGACCATGGCGCGGGCGTCTACATGGAGGTCTTCCCGTTCCGGATCATCCCCGGGTTCGACGGCTTCGAGTCCCGCTTCTGTGATGTCCAGCCCCCCTGCAAGGGGAAGGCGGAAGGGGTTCGGTACCTGCGGGACACCCATGGGATCGACCCGAAGCGTATGGTCGCCATCGGCGACCAGGAGAACGACCTGTCGATGCTGCGCGCCGTCGGTCTCCCCGTCGCGATGGCGAACGCCTCCCCGGAGGTGCACGCGGTCGCCAAGCGGACCGCGCCGCACCACGACGAGGAGGGGGTCGCGGGGTTTCTGGAGGGGCTGTTCGGGCTCCCTCGATCGTAGGGCGAGCGGAATTCGGATACCTTGCAAGGATGATCTCCTGGGTCCCGATCTACAGCTGCATCCTGGTTGCCGTAGCGCTGGCCGGACTACTTGGAAAACGGATCGGTGTGTACATCGCGCCGCGCATCCTCGATCGGCCTGTTCCCCGGTTCAACCGGGTTCTATTTCTGCTGACCCTGGGCACGGCTCTCTACTTCCTCGGGATGAACCTTCTGAAGTGGAGGGCCTTCCGAGTCTACGACGATACGGCGATCACCCTCCAGGTCATCCACAATCTGTCTCTTGGAAACGGCCGGCGCTCCTCCGTCCAGGCATCGATGGTCGGATCGGCAAATTACTTCGCCTGCCATGGCAGCCTTATCTTGTACCCCGTCGCGGTCCTCTATTGGCTGTTGCCGCATCCGGCGACGGTCTACGCCTGCTGGGGCATCATGCTCGCCACCCCGGTCTGGATGCTCGGACGGTGGGGACGTAACCACTATGGAGAAACGGGAGCGGGACTGTCCGCACCCCTGATCTACCTGTCGCTTCCGACGCTCCAGCACGCGGGACTCTTCGAACTACAC
>JACQRN010000328.1 GCA_016206515.1 Planctomycetota bacterium
GGTCTGACCTCCCGACCGCCCTCCTGTCTCCTGACTCCTGTCTCCTGTCTCCTATACTTCCCTCATGGGCAACTGCTCCTCCTGCCCCGTCAAGGATTTCAAGCCGGTCTTTTCGCTGAAGGTCAACACCGGCCACGTCTACGTCGATGCCCCGCAGGCGGACGTCCTGCGCGCCCTCGACCGGTATCTGGCCCAGGACGGGATGGAGCCGCATGCCCTGGCGCCGGACGACCACCCCGCCGCAATGAAGGCGATCCGGGACGTCGAGGAGAGGCTGTTCTGGGTCTCGCCGCGGCTGGGCGCCTGGTGCGGGGTCTTCGAATTCCGCTACTACGGCCTGGAGCCGGACCGCCTGGCGTACATCGACGAGCTGGTCGGGGAGTCGATCTCGAACGATCTCGGCGCGCGCGTCCTGAACATGGAACTGATCGGGGGGCGCGGGGTGTGGGGGTTCCGCCTCCTGGAGTCGGGACGGGAGACCGCCGAGGGGCAGCACGAGGAGGCGCCCGGGAAGGCCGTCCTCCCCTCCTTGGAGGCGTTCGTCCGCGAGCACGGCCTGGCGAACTGCGGGATCGGGTACGAGAACATCCCCGGGTATCCCGCCCGCGCGATCGACGGGATCCCGCAGCTGGGCGACTACATCGAGGGGCTCGACCGGTTCGTCCACCGTGCCTATCGCGCGACGGCACAGCGGCGCGCGCAAAACGAAATCATGCGCAAGCACCTCGAGGATGCCGAGGCGGGCGTCACGCCCCGGTAGCGACCCACTCCGCGTACCGCTCAAGCGTCCGAAACGTCCGCAACCGCTTCCCCTTCCAGACGCCGACCGGATCGAGGATCGAGGCGTCGAGCCCCGCCTCCGTCGCCCCGCGATGGTCGACCGACGGGAGGTCCCCGATGTAGGACGCCTGCGCGGGGGCGACCCCCGCGAGGCGGCACGCCATCTCGAAGATGCGCGGGTCCGGCTTCTCGAACCCGACGACCCCCGAGTCGACGATGAAATCGAACCGGTGGGCGAGGTCGAGCCGCTCCAGGAGCGCACGAACCGTGCCGTCGCTGTTGGAGATCACCCCGAGCGGGCATTTCGTCGCGGCCAGGAGGTTGAGCGCGCGGTAGACACCGTTCGGAACGGAGACGAACAGTTTCCCTTCGGCGGATCGCTCGCAGACGCGGTGGAAGAAGTCGGCGAACGCCGCGTCACCACCTCCACCGCAGGAAGTGAAGATCTCCGAGAAGTACCGCCGCCGGATCTCATCGCTCTCGGTGCTCAGCCCAAGCGCCACGAGCGTGTCGACTTCGGCGCGGGCGCGGCACTCCGCCATCTCCACCTCGCCGGGCGTCGTGCGGACCGAGAGCGTCCCGAGGGTCTCGGCGAGGAACCGGTAGTCCATGCGCACGAGGGTGTTCCCCACATCGAAGAAAAGGGCGGAGAAACGCATGAAAGAAGGGTACAGAGAGGGAGTGGGAGACAGGAAACAGAAGAGGGGAGACAGGAGAACAGGAGGAATGCGAACCCTTGAAACCTCCGTCGCGCGGGAGACGGCCCGGCTCGGGGTGAAACCGGGCGACGGGGTGCTGGCGGCGGTCTCGGGCGGCGCGGACTCGACGGCGCTCGCGACCCTGCTGGGCGCGGGCGCGAGACGCATCGGCATCCGCCTCGTCCTCGCCCACGTCTCCCACCGGATGCGGCCGCGGCAGGACCCGCTCGACGCGGCGCATGTGCGGCGTCTCGCCGGGAAGCTCGGCACCCCGTTCCACGAGATCCCGCTCCCGCGCGTTCCGCATGGGGAGACAGATGCAAGGCAACTTCGCCACGAGATGCTCGCGCAGACGGCAAGGGAGCGGGGGTGCGCCTGGATCGCGCTCGGCCACACCGCAGACGACCAAGCGGAGACGGTCCTGTGGAACCTCGTACGAGGGACCGGCCTGCACGGGCTCGCCGGGATGCCGGCGCGGCGGCGGATCGCCCCCCCCTGTCATCCCGAGGAGCGCGAGGTTTCCGCGCCCCGAGGGATCTATGTGTGCCGCCACACGACCGGAAACAGAGGTCCCTCGTCGCTCGATCGCGAATCGATGGCTCCTCGGGACGACACCAGGATCCGACTCGTACGTCCCCTCCTGCCTTTCCGGAGGGACGACCTGCGAGGCTACCTCAAGCGCCTCCGGATCCGCTGGCGCGAGGACGCGACGAATCGCTCGATGCGCTTCACGCGCAACCGGATCCGGCACAAGATCCTGCCGCTCCTGGAGGGGATACGCCCCGGCGCTGGCGAACGGATCGGCCGCGCCGCGCGCGAGGCCCGCCCCGCGCGCGATCTGCTCTCGCGCCTAGCGCGCGAGGCGCTCCCGGACCCGCGCGTCGCCGTGCTCCCCCTCCCGATGCTGCGCAAGGCGCCGCTCGCCGTCCGCCGCTCGATCCTGCGCCGTTGGGTCCGCGCGCACGGCGGCGCGGCGTCCCTTCCCCACCTGGAGGCGCTCGGCTCCCTTGCCCTGCGGGGCCGGACGGGTCAGGCGGTCTCCTACCCGCGGCTCGGCCTGGTGCGGCGCGGTCGCGATGGCCTGCGCCTCCATCGTTCCGATCTCATCCCGATCCGTACAACCCACGCCCCTGGATCCACGCCAAAACCTCCCGCTTCAAACCTCCCGCCTCCCCCGTGGCGCGGATCGAAGAGCGGATCGCGCTCGCCGAAACGTCCACAGGCTCCATCCGGAGCAGTTCCGCGACGACACGCTTCATGTTCCACAATTTGGAACACAATTTGAAATGGGTGTCTGTCCCTAATTTCCTCGGTGCGACAAGAAGTTTGCATCGAGCCAGGAGGTCGGACGCGCGGTGCCAGCAGGAGAGATCGGCCAGGACATCCTCTCCCACCAGGAGCCACCAGGTGTCGACCTCCGGGTGCGCGGAGGCGAGCGCCTCCAGGGTGTCGATGGTGTAAGAGGGGGGCGGGCGGTCGATCTCGATCGAGGAGACCTCCACCCCCTCGATCCCCCGGAACGCCTCGCGGCACATCCCGAGACGGTCGGAGGCGGGGGCGCTCTCGTGCGCTCCCTTGTGCGGGGAGCGTCTCGCCGGGATCACCAGCAGCCGCCGCGCCCCCGTCTGGGCGAGCGCCGCTCGCGCGATCGCGACATGCCCATCGTGCGGCGGGTCGAGGGTGCCGCCGAAGAGAACCCAGGAGACAGGCATCAGAACCGTCTGCGAAGCGCGAAGGGTCCAGCGTCCAGCGACGTCAACACCCCCCCGCTGGACGCTTCGCGCTGGACGCTTCGCGAAAAACGCCCTCTCATCCCCTCCCCGCCCTCCTGGCGAGCAGCACCTCCAGGCACGCGAGCGCCAGCGCCGCATACAGGAACGGCTGGGTCAGGTCCGTGCCGCCCGCGCCCCCCTCCATCAGGGAGGAGGACCCCTCCTCGAACGCGAGCCCGGGCAGGATGCGCGCCATCTGCCCCGCGTCGGCGCGGCGAAGGTCCGATTCCGTCTCGTCCGCCCTCACGGCGACGGCTCGCGTCTCGCGGCCGTCGACGAGGAACCGGTACACGCCGGGCTCCATCAGGGGGCGCGGACGAACATTCCAGGTTCCTCCCTCCCCCTGGTGTGGGGTGAGCCGCTCGCGCTCGCCGGAGGGGAGGCGCAGCGCGACCTCGGCGCTCACCCAGACGGGCAGGATCGGGATCGTCACGTCGGTCCCGAGCGGGCGGTTCCATCGCCCGAGAAGCGCGCGCAGCGCCGCCTGGACCGTCTCGCGCACCCACGGGACGAAGTCGGCGTTCGCCGCCAGGTTGTTCCACTCCTGGTCGGCGCTTCCGAGCACCGTCAGCACCGCCCCCTCCCCGAGGCCGTGCTGGACCATGTACGGCGCGCCGTCCTGCAGACCGAGGATCCCCTCCCCCCCGCGCGCCCAGAGGTCGGCCCATTCCAGGTCCCACCGTCCCCAGACAAGGGCGCGGTCGAGAAACGACTCCGGGTCGCGCTGTGCGCGCAGGACCGGGTGCGCGGTCGCCAGGGGGACCACCTCCCAGTACGGCCCCTCCGTGCGCACCCCCCCGACCGGCCCCGTGATCGCCCCGGGACCCAGGGGCGAGGCGGACCAGAACGCCCCGTCGGTCCGGTCCCCCATGAAATGAACGAGCCCCATCCCCTCGCGGACCCGGGTGCGTAGCTTCTCCGCGACCGCCGCGGAAAGGGACGGGACGTTCGCGAGCACCACCGCGTCCGCCTCCTCGACCGCATCGACCGTGAGCGCATCGGCCTCCAGCGTCCGGATGGGCCATTGCGCAGGACTCTGGGGATCGTCTTCCAGCGCGACCTGCAAGAAGTCCGTCTCCGCGTCGAGCGCAGCACCCTCCCCCCCCTCCCCGTCGACGACGTGGATCGAGA
>JACQRN010000329.1 GCA_016206515.1 Planctomycetota bacterium
CCGCCGGACTGGTGGCGCCGGCGGGGCTGCGCGGGGCGGCAGGGCTGCGCGGGGCGGCAGGGCTGGGCGGGGCGGCAGGGCTGCCCCCTCCAGTTCCTCCTCCGAACCCATACATCTCGACTTCCGACAACGTCCGGAGAGTGTCCTCGCGACCGAGATCTTCGGCCAACCGGTCGGACCCCGCCATCACATCGGTGGGAATCTGCTGGGCCTGTCCCCAGGCCCTGCCGACCGCGGAGGCGTACTCCGTCGCGTTCTCTCCCTTCAACTCTTCCCCACACTTCAACTCCGCTTCAACCTCCCGGAGTCCGAAGGCGTTCCTGTTGTCGTACGATCGCATCGCGTCGCCTGTCGCTGCACCCCCGAAAGCCACGGCGTCCTCGATCGGTGCCTGCGCGAGTCTCATCGCGATCCCGTCCCGTCCGTACGTCTCCGGGTCGATCCCGGCGGCGACGAACGAGCCGAGGGAGAGCATGACCAGCGCCGCGGCCGCCACGCTCGCGACGCGGGCCGCCGTGCGGACGCGCGGGCTGAACGAAAGGATGCTCCTGCGCAGGGCGGGGCGGAGCGTCCGCACCAGACGGTCCTCGAACCCCGCGTCGGGGCGGTCCTTCGCGAGGCGCGCGCGCGCCTTCGCGTCGAACGCCACGGAGGCGTCCATCGCGGCGCGGCACTCGGAGCACGTCTCGAGGTGGCGCGCCAGGCGCGCCCTCTCGACGTCGTTGAGCCCCTCGGCCAGTGCGATCTCGATCTGCTCCTTCGTCCATTCGTGTTCGTTCGTGGTCATCGTCCCCTCCGTTTCTCCCGTTCCGTCAGGACCGCTCCGCCAGGCGGGCTCCCGCGCCTCCGCCCGCCGTTCCCGTTGCTCCCAGCCGTCCGCGCAGGAGCGCCATCCCCCGTTGCAGCCGGCCCCGCAACTCCGCATGCGTCAGGCCGAGCCGCTCGGCCATCTCCTCGTAGGAAAGGTCGTCCATGTACTTCAGGAGGATCGGCATCCGATGCTCCTCGGGGAGCGCGCGGATCGCCTCGAGGAGCCCCTCCTTCGATTCCCGCAGGGAGGACTCCTCGTCCGGGCCGGTGGGGGAGGGGGGGGCGTCGGGTCGTTCCGGGGCGCGGCGCTTCAGGCGCCCCTTGCGTCGGGCCGCGTCGACGGCGACCGAGCGGCCGATCGTGCGGCACCAGGCGCCGAACCGTTCCGGCTCCCGCAGCTGCGTCAGGCGTCGCCACGCCAGGAGCATCGCCTCCTGGGCCAGGTCCTCCGACTCCGTCCGGTCTCCCGTCTCCATATAGATCGCCAGGTATACGGGGCGGGCGTGGCGACGGACGAGCTCCTCGAACGGCGCGGCCTCGCCGCGCTGCGCCTCTCGCGCCAGATCCTCGTCCGTCCGCGCCATGTTGTCCGCCACGGTTCTACCCGTTCAGACGCTCTCCGCGGGGGGATGGCGCCGGGATTCCGGAAAAAATCCTGTCCATGATTGCGCGCTCGCCGGGAATACCGGGACAGGATGGACGAGGGCGACCCGCGCTGCCCCGGGCCCGAGCGGCTGGCGGCCCTTCTTGGGGGGGGCGATCCCTCCGAGCACGGGCGGGCGGAGCTGGAGGCTCACTGGACCGTCTGCGAGGCGTGCCGGACGGCGGCCGCCGATCTCGCGGAGGCGGTCGGGGAAGTGGAAGAAGGCGACGCCCTCGACGCACGCGCGGTCGGACGCGTCCTGGCGCTTGTCGGAACGTCCGCGGCCCCCGACAGGACCGCCCCCGGCGGGACCGCCGGGGGCGGGACCGCGTGGCGCCCGTCCCGGGCGGTTGCGGCCGCCCTTCTCCTGGCGGCGGGTGGAGGGATTCTCGTGGCCGGCGGCGCGCTCCGGTGGGGCGGGGGGGTGTCGCCGGTGCTGCACGGCGTTCTCGACGCGCCCGGGGGGGGCGGCGTCCTGGTGGCGGGCCGGTCCCTCGAGTTCTCCTCGGGAGGAACGCTGCGTCTCGACGACGGAACGGAGGTGGTCGCGCTCGAGAATGCCGGGATCTCCCTGGAGGCGCCGGAAGGTCCGGCGCGGCTGGTCCTGGCCCTGGAGCATGGCGCCGTTCGGGTGAGCGTGCCCCCCGGCCGCGGGGAGGTCCATGTGCGTGCCGCGGACGGGCTCGTGCGCGTGACCGGGACCGTGTTCGAGGTGCGATGGCACGGGGATCCGCTGGGGACTGCGTCCCGTATCCTCGAAGTGGAGGTCTTCCGGGGGTCGGTCGAAATCGTGCACGGCGGCCAGGGGTGTCCCGTCGAAGCGCAGGTGCGGGGGGACCTCGCGCCGGACGGCCGGTGCGTGCGCCAGGGGGTCGTCCAGGCGCCCGGACAGGGTCTGCCCGCCCTTCTGGCG
>JACQRN010000347.1 GCA_016206515.1 Planctomycetota bacterium
CTCCTGGCGCTCGACATCTCGCGGATGTTCATCGTCGACTACTTCCTGCTGGCGACCTGCCAAAGCCGCCGCCACCTGCTCTCCCTCGCCCGTGACCTGTGCGAGTGGCAGTCCGCGCCGGGGTTTCCGTCCTCGCGCCCGGAGGGGGGCGGGGAGTCGGGGTGGGTCCTTGCCGACCTCGGGGACGTCATCGTCCACCTCTTCCTCCCCGAGACGCGGGCCTTGTACGACCTGGAGCTCCTTTGGGGGGACGCCCCGCGGCTGGATGCGAAGTGCCTCGGACTTTTGGAGGTCACGGAGGCGGCGAAGCCGCTTGCCTGATCCGGGAGCGATCCATACAATCCCCACCTCGTCAATGGAACCCGTTTCCGGAATGAGGGTTAGCGCAAGGGACACCACCGCCGTCCAGATCGGAAGGAGACACCCCATGGGTCGGATCCGTCTTGTCTTCCTGTCGGGCCTGTTCTTCCTTCCTTTTGCTGCCTGGGCGGACGGGGAGGGGGCGCCCGCCCCGATCCCCACGATCTGGTGGGTTGCCCCGGCCGGGGCGGTCGCGGCGCTGTTCTTCGCCCGCCGCCTGTTCTCGGCCATGAAGTCCGCACCGGCGGGGAACGAGACGATGATACGGATCGCCGGCCACGTTCGCCGGGGGGCGATGGCGTACCTGCGGCAGCAGTACAAGGTGGTCGGGCTCTTCTTCGTGATCGTCTGTCTGCTCCTGGCGGTTCTCGCCTATCAGTTCCACGCCCAGTCGAAGTGGGTGCCGTGGGCGTTTCTCACGGGCGGGTTCTTCTCGGGGCTGGCGGGGTTCGTCGGGATGCACACGGCGACGCTCGCCTCGAGCCGGACCGCGCAGGGCGCCTCCGAATCGCTCAACCGCGGCCTGCAGGTCGCCTTCCGTGCCGGCGCGGTGATGGGGCTCACCGTCGTCGGGCTGGGGCTGTTCGACATCTGCGCCTGGTTCTTCGTCCTGTACAAGATGGTGCCGCAGGTCGGGGGCGCCCTGGGGCTCGCGCCGCTGTCGCTCAACGAGATCACCGTGACGATGCTCTGCTTCGGCATGGGCGCCTCCTCGCAGGCGCTCTTCGCGCGCGTGGGGGGCGGGATCTTCACGAAGGCGGCGGACGTCGGGGCCGACCTCGTCGGGAAGATCGAGGCGGGGATCCCGGAGGACGACCCGCGCAACCCCGCGACGATCGCCGACAACGTCGGGGACAACGTCGGGGACGTCGCCGGGATGGGGGCGGACCTGTACGAGTCGTACTGCGGCTCGATCCTGGCGACCGCCGCGCTCGGGGTGGCCGCCGCCGCCGCCGCGGGGCTCCCCGCCGCGGACCAGATCCGCTTCCTGTGCGCCCCGATGGTCCTGGCCGGCGTCGGGATCTTCCTGTCGATCCTCGGCATCTACCTCGTCCGCACGAAGGAGGGGGCGTCCCTGGGGGCACTCCTGTGGGCGCTTCGGGTGGGGGTGTGGGTCCCGTCGGTCCTGATCGCCGTCGCGGCGTATTTCGTGGTGAAGCACACCCTGCCGCCCCAGGTCTCGAACCTCTTCTATTCGATCCTCACGGGGCTCGTCTCCGGGGTCGTGATCGGCTACTTCACGGAGTACTTCACGGCGAGCGAGTACCGGCCGACCCAGCGGATCGCCAGCGCGGCGAAGACGGGTCCCGCGACCGTGATCATCGCCGGGATCGCCGAGGGGATGTTCTCGACCTGGATCCCGATCTCGGTGATCGGGGTGGGGACGATGATCGCCTTCGGATGCTCGGGCGGGTTCCACTCGGTGGAGATGGGGCTGTACGGGATCGGGTTCGCGGCGGTGGGGATGCTCGCGACCTTGGGGGTGACGCTCGCGACCGACGCCTACGGCCCGATCGCCGACAACGCCGGCGGGAACGCCGAGATGAGCCACCTCGGCCCCGAGGTGCGCAAGCGCACCGACGCGCTCGACTCGCTCGGGAACACCACCGCCGCCACGGGGAAGGGGTTCGCGATCGGCTCGGCGGCGCTCACCGCGCTGGCGCTCCTCGCCTCGTACGTCGAGGAGGTGCGCGAGGGGCAGAGGCGCGAGGCGAAGGCGCTCTGCGCCGACGCCGCGAGCGGGACGTGGGTCACGGTCGCGCCCGCTCGGCGGTACGCCTGCGTGGAGGGGGAGGGGGCCGAGCGCGCGGTCAGGGCGTTCCTCGCGGTGCCGGGGGAGCGGAACGACGCGACGGCGGAGCGGCTCCTCCGGGGGGCGGGCCCCTCGGGGGTGCCCCCCGTGGGGGTGCCGGAGGGGGCCGGGCTCGTCTACCTCCCGACGGCGCGCATGGCGCAATTCATGACCTTCTACGAGGTGCACCTGATGAATCCGAAGGTGCTCGTAGGGATGTTCTTCGGGGTGCTGCTCGTTTTCCTGTTTTGCGCGATGACGATGCAGGCGGTCGGCCGCGCCGCGATGTCGATGGTCGACGAGGTCCGCCGCCAGTTCCGCGAAATCGCCGGGATCCTCGAGGGGAAGGCGGAGCCGGACTACGCGAGGTGCGTGGCGATCTCCACCGCCGGCGCCCAGAGGGAGATGATCGTCCCCTCGTTGCTGGCGATCGTCATCCCGGTGGGGGTGGGGCTGGTGCTGGGCGTGCCGGGGGTCATGGGGCTCCTCGTCGGCGGCCTTTGCAGCGGGTTCGCGCTGGCGGTCTTCATGGCGAACGCCGGCGGCGCCTGGGACAACGCCAAGAAGTACATCGAGGCGGGAAATCACGGCGGGAAGGGGTCCGCCCCGCACAAGGCGGCGGTCGTCGGCGACACGGTCGGGGATCCGTTCAAGGACACCTCCGGACCGTCGCTGAACATCCTGGTCAAGCTGATGTCGATGGTCGCGATCGTCTTCGCGGGGGTCACCGTCACGTTCGCCCCCCGGATCGCGGCATGGCTCGGGATGTAGGGCGCCGCCGCGTCTACATCCTGTCCGGAGCCTCAAGCCCCAGCAGGTACAGCCCGCGCCGCAGCACGACGCCGGTCGCGCGGGCCAGGGCGAGACGCCAGGCGCGGAGCGGCTCCTGTGAGGCGAGGACCGGGCACGACTCGTAAAAGCGGCTGAAGGCGGTGGCGAGGTCCAAAAGCGACGTCGCCACGAACGACGGCTCCGCGTCCCGGGCGGCATGGGCGACGTCCAGGGGGAAGCGCGCCAGGTGGACGACGAGCGCGTGTTCCTCGGGGGCGAAGTCGGTTGTCGACTCCCGCTGTACGCTGGACGCTTCGCGCTTCGCGTACTCTCCCTTGGTCTCTTGTGCCGCACCCTTCCGCACGATCCCGGCGATCCGCGCGTGGGCGTACTGGAGGTACGGCCCGGTCCGGCCATGGAAGTTCATCAGGTCGTCCCAGTCGAACGTGACGTCCTTGATCCGGCGGGTCTTGAGGTCGTTGAAGACGACCGCGCCGATCCCGACCTGGCGCTCGGCCACGGGGATCCGGTCCTCCGGGATCGACACGAGCCCCTCGGCGATCGCCGAACGTAACTTCTCCCCGGCCTTCGACACGGCTTGTTCGAGGACCTCCTCCAGGAGCACGAACGTCCCCTTGCGGGTCGACATCCCCTGGTACCGGCCGAAGACGACGTGCTCGCAGCGGGAGGCCCATTCGCACCCGGCGCGCTTCAGGACGTCGAAGAACTGCCGGAAGTGGAGCGTCTGCGCCACGTCGACGACGTACAGGAGGCGGTCGAAGCGGTGCCGCTCGTACCGGTCGCGTGCGGCGGCCAGGTCTCGCGTCTCGTACTTCGTCGCCCCGTCGCTCTTGCGGACGATCAGGGGGGGCCAGTCGGGGTGGTCGTCGAACGGCACGACGAGCGCCCCCTCGCTCTCCTTCACCAGGCCGCGCCCCTCCAGCCACCGGACCAGGTCGTCGGCCTGCTTCCCGTAGGTGGACTCGCAGCTTGTCTCGTCGAAGGTGACGCCGAGGAGTCCGTAAATCCTCTCGAACTCGGCGAGGTTCGCCTCGCGCACGCGTTCCCAGACCGCGCGCCCCCCGGCGTCCCCTCCCTCCAGGCGCCGGAACGCCGCGCGCGCCGCCCCTTCCAGGGCGGGGTCGGTTTCCGCCTCGCGGTGGAACCGGGCGTAGGCGTCCATCACGCCGCGAAAGGAGATCCCGCCGGCGCCGAACGCCTCGGGCCATTTCTCGGATGCCGCGATGAGACTGCCGAACTGCGTCCCCCAGTCGCCGAGGTAGTTGAGACGCACCACGCGTCCCCCGCGGGTCGACAGGATGCGCGCGAGGGAATGCCCGATCATCGTCGAGCGCAGGTGGTGGACGCCGAACGCCTTGCCGACGTTCGGCGAGGAGAACTCGACGAGAACCGTCTTCCCGGCGTCCTCGTCCGTGTCGCCGTATCGTTCGCCGCACCGGGCGACCTAGCCGACGACCTCGCGCGCCAGCGCGGCGCGGTCGGCGTGGCCGTTGAGGTACCCCCCCGCCGCCTCCAGGCGGGCGAACCCCGCGGGGGGGGGTAGGGAGGCGAGCCCCGTTGCGATCGCCGGGGGCGGCCTGCGCTCCTTCTTGGCGATCGCGAAGCAGGGGAACGCGATCTCCCCCCGAGCGGGGTCGTCCGGCAGGGCGATCTGCGCGAGCACCTCCGTGGCGGCCATTCCCGTCCGCTGCGCGACCGCCTGCGCGAACCCCCTCTGCAGCCTTTCGATCGCGTACATGGCGCGGCGATTATCGGGGAATCCGGGATTCTGGCAACGAAATCGGATCCTACCGCTCGCGGATCTCGACGCGCGCGGCGGCGGTCGTCGCGTGGACTTCGGGATCGTACATCGCCTCGGCCCGGGCAGGGGAGGCA
>JACQRN010000348.1 GCA_016206515.1 Planctomycetota bacterium
ACCCGACGAAGTACCGCGACGTCGGCGAGGTCTCCGCCTGGAAGGCGCTCGATCCGATCGACCGATTCGGAAAGTACCTCCGGACGAAGTCGTGGTGGGACGACAAGCGCCAGGCGGAGATGGAGGCGCGTCTCGCGCGCGACCTGGATGCGGCCGTGAAGGAGGCGGAGGCCGCGGGGCCGCCCGGCGCCGAGACCCTGGTCGACGACGTCTTCGCCGCCGTCCCGCCGTACCTGGAGGAGCAGCGCCGCGCCCTCCTCGACGAGATCGCCTCGCGCCAGGGCCACGCCGGTGGCGTGGGGGAGTTTCCGCTGTGAGATGTTGGGCGCGAGGCGATGCCAAGAGGGAGGTGGTCGCGGCCCGGCATTTTGATATACCGGCGGAAGCGGTGGAGGAGGCGCACCAGAAAGGGGATGTCCGATGATCCGGCTCGTCGAAGCGCTACGGTACCGGTCCTTGCGCTACGTCCGCCAGAAAGTCACCCCGTTCATGATGCTTGTGGGTCCGAATGCCAGCGGCAAATCCACGTTTCTGGACGTTATCCGACTGCTCGGTGACCTGCTGAAGAGGGGACTCCCGGCGGTCCGTGATCGCTCCGCAAACTTCTCGAATCTCGTCTGGATGGAAGAGGGGCAGAGATTCGACGTTGCCCTGGAACTGGACATCCCGGAGGAAAGGGCAAAAAGACAGGACAAGAACGGCTATAGGTGCGTTCGGTACGAGGTGGCGTTGGGACACAATTCCAAAGGGGAACTGTCGATTCTCGGGGAAACGCTCTGGCTCAAGCCTTCCGATGTGCCCCCGCCCCCTCTCCAGCAGAGATTGTTTCCAGACCCGCCGGAGCCAACGGACTCGCTCGTCCTTGCCGAGGGGAAGCACGCCCCGAAGGGATGGCGGAAGGTCGTCACCAAGAAGCCGGAGTCCGGAAACGATTACTTCATCGCCGAGACGACGGAGTGGAACAACTCGTTCCGATTGGGTCCTCAAAAGCTCGCGTTGGCGAATCTTCCGGAGGACGAAGTCCGTTTCCCTGTGGCCACATGGGTCAAACACGTTCTCATGGAGGGCATCCAGGCACTCACACTGAACAGCGAGGCGATGCGGCGCCCCTCGCCGCCGGGAAGCCCCCTGGCGTTTCAACCGGACGGCTCCAATCTTCCCTTCGCCATCGAGCACCTGTGCACCGGCAAGCCAGAGAGTTTCGAACGTTGGATCAGCCATGTGCGAACGGCCCTTCCAGATATCAAGACCGTTGAGACCGTGGAGCGCCCCGAGGACAAGAACCGCTACCTCCAGGTCGTATACCGGACCGGTTTGCGCGCGCCATCCTGGACGATCTCGGACGGGACATTGAGACTGCTTGCGCTCACCTTGATCGCCTATCTCGAACAGGATGGGCGCGTCTACCTCATCGAGGAACCGGAGAACGGAATCCACCCCCGGGCAGTCGAGACGGTATTCCAGTCGCTCTCCTCCGCGTACGGGAGCCAGATCTTGTGCGCCTCCCATTCCCCGGTGGTGCTCTCCCTGGCGGATCCGGACCAGATCCTCTGCTTCGCGCGCACGAAGGATGGCGCGACCGACATTGTGCGAGGGGGTGACCATCCGAACCTTCGCGACTGGAAGCACGGCACCGATCTCGGGACGTTCTTTGCCACGGGGCTTCTCGGATGACTTCTCCCGCTCAACAAGACCTGATGGTCCTTGTCCCCGGCCTTGACGAGCAGGAAGCGCTCGACGGGCTTCTCTCCGCCCGCCACCGTAGTCTGAAGACCCGGCGAATCATGTACGAGATCATGCGACACCCACGAAAGGACGCGGGATGCTTCCACGAGGCCCCGGAGATCCTTCGAACCCTCCAGAGGAGAGCCCAGTACGCGCTCGTCATGTTCGACCACGAAGGGTCCGGACAGGAGGCCCGCTCCCCTGGCGATGTGGCAGCCGATCTCAAGAGGCGGCTCGCCACGTCCGGATGGGGAGACCGGGTCGAGGTCGTTGTTCTATGTCCGGAACTCGAAGCATGGGTCTGGAGCGATTCGCCCCATGTGGATGAGGTATTAGGGTGGTCCGGACGCGTCCCATCCCTGCGTGAGTGGCTACAGGCACGCGCATTCTGGCCTCCATCGACGCCGAAGCCAAACCGCCCCAAAGAGGCGATGCTGGCAGCGCTTCAGGAGGCGCGGCGACAGCGGTCCCCATCCGTCTACCGACAATTGGCTGAAAGCGTGGGACTGGACCGTTGCCAAGATCCCGCATTCCAGCAGATCTGCGCGGTCCTGCGGAGATGGTTCCCTGAGGGACAGCCCTCGTGAGTGACGACGGAAGAAGGATCTGATCGAGTGAGCGACCCCCGCCAAATCCAGCATGTCGTCGTCGGGGCCGGACCGGGAGGGTACGTCGCGGCGATCCGGCTGGCGCAGTACGGCCGCCAGGTCGCCGTTGTCGAGCGCGACGCCCTGGGCGGGACCTGCCTGAACTACGGATGTATCCCCTCGAAGGCGCTGATCCACGCCGCGGGGCTCTACGACAGGATCCGGGGCGCGTCGCAGTACGGCATCACCGTGGGGAACGTGAAGATCGACCTCGCCAAGCTCCAGGCCTGGAAGAAGGGGGTCGTGCAGAGGCTCACCTCCGGGATCGGGATGCTGTTCAAGCGGTACGGGATCGAATGGATCAAGGGGACGGCGTCGTTCGTGGACGAGAGGACCCTGCGCGTGGAGGGGGAGGGCGATCCGCAAACCTTGCAGGCGCAGTCGTTCCTGCTGGCGACCGGTGGCCGACCGATCGAGATCCCAGGATTCGCCATCGATGGGGAGCGCGTAATCAGTTCGAAGGAGGCGCTCGACCTGACGGAACTCCCGCAGGACCTCGTCGTCATCGGCGGCGGCGTGATCGGCCTCGAGATCGGCTCGCTCTACGCGCAGTTCGGCAGCCGGGTCACGGTGATCGAGCTGACCGACTCCCTCCTGCCCGGCACCGACCCGGATCTCGTCCGCGTCGTGGAACGCGAACTGAAAAAGCGGGGCGTGACGATCCACCTCAAGACGAAGGCGGCGGGGTTGAGGAAGAAGGGACGATCCTACGTCGTCGAGGCGACGGGGCCGGACGGTCCCGTCGAGGTGGCGGCCGACAAGGTGCTCCTCGCGGTCGGGGTACGCCCCGAGACGCAAGGTTTGAACCTCGATGCGGCCGGAGTGAAGACCGACTCGCGCGGGTTCGTCACGGTCGACGGACGCCTCGCGACGAGCGTCCCGCACATCCATGCCATCGGCGACCTGGTCGGGCCGCCGCTCCTGGCGCACAAGGCGAGCAAGGAGGGGCTGGTCGCCGCCGAGGCGATGGCGGGGCGCGCCGGCGCGCTCGACATCCGCGCGATGCCGGGGGCGATCTTCACCCACCCGGAAGTCGCGACCGTGGGCCTCTCCGAGACCGAGGCGCGCAGGTCCGGCCGGAAGATCCGCGTCGGGACGTTCCCGTTCGCCGCGTCGGGCCGCGCGCTCTCGACCGGCGCCACGGAAGGGTTCGCCAAGGTGATCGCCGACGAGGAGACCGACGCGATCCTCGGCATCGGGATCGTCGGCGAGGACGCCGCCAACCTGATCGGCGAGGCCGCGCTCGCCATCGAGATGGGGGCGACCGCGGAGGATCTCGCCCTGACCGTGCATCCGCACCCGACGCTTTCGGAAATATTGATGGAGGCAGCGGAAGCGGTGCATGGACGTGCTATCCATGTGGCTTCCAAGTCCTCAGGAACCCGCGGACGATGAGCACAAGGCCCACACGCCGAACGGGACAGGATGTCCCGCGCCCGCGCAGCGAGGCGCGCCCCCGCGCCGAGCGGAGCGAGACGCGACGCGCGAGGTCAGGATGGCCGAGCGCGTCGCCGTTCCATATGGAGGCGGCGGAGGCCGTGCACGGGATGGCGATTCATGTTGCGGGCCGCGCGGTGAAGCCCGGCGCGCGATGACCCCCCTGTCATCCGGATGCCCCCCTCTGTCATCCCGAGGAGGGCGCGCAGCGCCCGACGAGGGATCTGTGTCTTGCGAACAGAGATCCCTCGCTTCGCTCGGGATGACAGGCGCGGGTCCGATCCACGTCATCCACTGGGGCCTCGTCGACTACGACGAGGCCCGCCGCCGCCAGCTCGACCTCGTGGAACGGCGCGCCGCCGGAACGATCCCCGACACACTGATCCTCTGCGAGCACCCGCCCGTCTACACGGTGGGGCGGCGCCCCGAGGGGCCGATCCCCGAGGGGGGGGCGATCCCGGTCCGCAGGATCGAACGCGGGGGGGGAGTCACCTACCACGGGCCGGGACAGATCGTCGGATACCCGGTCATCCGGGTGGACCGACCCGGGCGCGGGATCCGGTGGCTCCTCTCCACGATGGAGGCCTCCCTCGCGGAGGTCGTCGAGTCGTGCGGTCTCCGCGCCCGGCCGCACGTCGAGCACACCGGCGTCTGGGCATCCCGCGACGGCACGGACTGGCACAAGGTCGCCTCGATCGGGATCGCCGTCCGGCGCTGGGTCTCGTTCCACGGGTTCGCGCTGAACGTCGACATGAACCTCGCGCCGTTCCGCACGATCCGGCCGTGCGGGTTGGAGGGGGGAGAAATCGGCTCGCTGCGAGATCTGGGTTGGAGCGGTCGGCGCGATGCCCTGCGAATTCAGGAAGCCTTCACCGGGATCGGGTGGCCCTTGTCATCGACCGCGACGTAGACCGCCTCC
Organism: Planctomycetota bacterium; assembly: GCA_016206515.1. Taxonomy (GTDB): domain Bacteria; phylum Planctomycetota; class SBBH01; order SBBH01; family JACQRN01; genus JACQRN01. The sequence continues at coordinate 4,729 of JACQRN010000348.1, forward strand.
GCCTCGGTGACGCGGACGCGGTCGTGGGGGACCGCGCGGCGGACCGCCTCGACGCGCACCCCGACGGAGACCGAGGTCGTGCCGACCCGCTTCGTCGTCGTGTAGAGCGAGACGAGGTCGCCGACGTACACCGGCTTGTGGAAGACGACCTCCTTCATGGCGACCGTCACGTACTTGTGGTCGCCGTGGCGGTGGCATTCGATGCCGCCCGCCTGGTCGATGAGCGACAGGAGCACCCCGCCGAAGATCGTCCCGCGCTCGTTCGTGTCGCGCGGGAGCAGGATCACGCGGATCGCGGGATGGTGGGACCACTCGCCCATGCGGCGCGGTTGTTTCCCGGCTTCGCGTCGGCCCATGCGTTGCGCATACTGTACCGGAGGCGCGCGGCGCCGGGAGGGAACATGGGCGAATACAGGAAGGTCGGCACGACGTCGGATGTCCCGCCGGGGCAGAAGAAGGTGTTCCAGGTCGCCGGGAAGGACGTCGCCGTGTTCAACGCGGAGGGGAAGTTCTACGCCCTCGAGAACACCTGCCCGCACGCGGGGGGGCCGCTCGGGGAGGGGATGTTCTCCGGGACGGTGATCACCTGCCCCTGGCACGGGTTCCAGTTCAACGTCACGACCGGCGGGCACGTCCTGGGGCGCGGACTGAAAGTCTCCTGCTTCCCGATCAAGGTGCAGGGGAACGACATCCTGATCGAGGCGGGGTAGGTGCGCGCTGTCAGCGTGAACCTTCGGAATGGGGAATGAGAAATGAGGAATGAGAGGCGGTCATGACAGGATCCGTCCGATTCCATGAGGTGGACGCGGTCGCGACGGTCGAGATCGACCGGCCGCCGCTCAACGTCATGGACGTC
>JACQRN010000330.1 GCA_016206515.1 Planctomycetota bacterium
CCCCGGAGAGGGTCGTGCTCGGCTGCCCAAGGTGGAGGTACCCGAGCCCGACGTCCAGCAGCGTCCCGAGGATCCGCGGGAGCGTGGGGGCGTTCTTGAAGAACGCGGCGGCCTCCTCGACCGGCATCTGAAGCACCTCCGCGATCGTCCGGCCGCGCCAGCGGACCTGGAGCGTCTCGCGGTTGAACCGCGTCCCCCGGCAGAGCTCGCAGGTGACGTAGACGTCGGGGAGGAAGTGCATCGCGAGGCACTTCTGCCCCTGCCCCTCGCACGCCTCGCACCGCCCGCCGGGGAGGTTGAAGGAGAATCGCGCCGGGCCGTACCCGCGCACCTTCGCCTCGAGCGTCCCGGCGAACAGCTTCCGGATCGCGTCGAGCGCCCCCGTGTACGTCGCCGCGTTCGAGCGCGGGGTCCGGCCGATCGGGGACTGGTCGATCGAGATCGCCTGGTCGACACCCCTAAGCCCCTCGATCCGGTCGTGCAGGCCCGGCTTCTCCCGGCCGCCGGAGAGCGAGCGCCGCGCCGCGCGGTCGAGGATGTCGTAGACGAGCGTGCTCTTCCCCGACCCCGAGACCCCGGTGACGCAGGTGAAGAGCCCCAGGGGGATCCGGACGTCGATCCCCTTGAGGTTGTTCTCGCGCGCGCCGCGGACCACGATCTCGGCCCCGTCGCGCCTCGGGCGGCGCCGGGCGGGGACGGGAATCGAGACCGCCCCGGACAGGTACCGCCCCGTGCATGACGTCCGGTCGCGCTCGATCTCCGCCGGGGTCCCCTGCGCGACGAGGCGCCCCCCCATCCGCCCCGCGCCGGGCCCCAGGTCGACCACCCAGTCGGCGGAGCGGATCGTTTCCTCGTCATGTTCGACGAGGATCACCGTGTTCCCCAGGTCCCGCATCGCGCGCAGGGTCTCCAGCAACCTGGCGTTGTCCCGCGGGTGCAGACCGATCGTCGGCTCGTCCAGGACGTAGCAGACCCCGACGAGGCCGGACCCGACCTGGGTCGCCAGCCGGATCCTCTGCGCCTCCCCCCCCGATAGGGTGTCGCTGCGGCGGTCGAGCGTCAGGTACCCGAGCCCGACATCGCGCAGGAACTTCAGGCGCGACAGGAGCTCCCGGACGATCGGCGCGGCGACTGCCTTCGCCTCCCCCTCCAGGGAGAGCCCCGCGAGGAAGGCGTGCGCCCCGTCCACCGGCAACGGGGAGGTCTCCAGGATCGACCTCCCCGCGACGCGCACCGCGAGCGAGACCGGCCGCAGGCGCGCCCCCTTGCAGTCGCGGCACGGCCGTTCGCTCATGAACTGCATCAGGCGGTGCTTCACGTACTCGCTATCGGTCTGCCGGAAGCGGCGCTGCAGGTTGGGGAGCACCCCCTCGAAGAACGGCTCGGAACCGTCCGGGGTCCCCTCCAGGAGCGTCCGGCGTCCGGCGTCCGGCAGGTCGCGGAACGGGACGTCAAGCGGGACCCCAAACGCCCGAGAGAACTGCCGCAGGAGCCGGTTCGTGTGGATCGCGTTCCGCCGCCCGGTCAGGCGCCATGCGCGGATCGCGCCGTCCTCGATCGACTTGGAGGGGTCCGGCACGACGAGATCCGCGTCGAACTCGAGGGAGTTCCCCAGGCCGTCGCACCCCGGGCACGCCCCGTACGGGGAGTTGAACGAGAACATCCGCGGCTCGATCTCCTCGACCGCGACGCCGCAGTCCGGGCAGGCGTACTGCGCGCTGTACACCTCCTCCTCCCCGTGCGCCTCGTCGAGGACCCGCAGGACCCCCTCCCCGACTTTCAGGGCGAGCTCGACCGCCTCCTGCAGCCGGGCGCGGCGCCCCTCCGTCGGGGTGAGCCGGTCGACGACCGCCTCGATCGTGTGGGCCGAGCGCTTCGCCAGCTTCGGGATCTCCCCCAGGTCCCGCACCGTCCCGTCGACGCGCGCGCGCAGGAACCCGGACGAGGCGAGCGACCGGAACACCTCGCGGTGCTCCCCCTTGCGCCCGCGCACCACGGGGGCCAGGACGAGCCGCGGCGTCTCCCCCCCGCGCGCGATCAGGCGGTCGGCGATCTCCTGCGCGGACTGCTTCCGGATCTCGCGGCCGCACTTCGGGCAATGGGGGATCCCCGCGCGCGCGTACAGGACCCGCAGGTAGTCGTAGATCTCGGTCGTGGTCGCCACGGTCGAGCGAGGGTTGTGCGAGGAGGCCCTCTGCTCGATCGCGATCGTGGGCGGGAGCCCCTCGATCGAATCGACGTCCGGCTTCTCCCTCTGCCCGAGGAACTGCCGGGCGTAGGCGGAGAGCGATTCGACGTACCGCCTCTGCCCCTCCGCGTAGATCGTGTCGAAGGCGAGCGAGGACTTGCCGGAGCCCGACAGCCCCGTCACCACGATGAGGCGGTTGCGCGGGAGGTCCAGATCGATCCCCTGGAGGTTGTGCATCCGCGCCCCGCGGATCCGGATCGTCCCCGGGTCGCCGGCAACAGGCTTCACTCCCGCTCCTCCGGGTGCGATTCCTCTTCAGGAGGCACCTCGGGCGGCTCCTGCCGCCGGTTCCCGCGCCGGAAGATCCAGCGGACCATCCGGAACGGCGCCCGGATGATCCCCCCGGGGAGCCGCCGCAGGCCGATCTTGAGGATCGGGCCGGCGGTCACGATCTCGGGCTCGGAGAGGGAGCCGCGCACCTGGCAGCTGTCCTCGTAGTTCCCGTCCGCGCGGCCGATCTCGTGCAGGACGTCGCGGGCGAGCCCCGGGTCGAACGGATGGGCGGCTCCCACGAACCCGTGCGTCTGGAACCGCATGTAGGAGTTCTGGAACCGGTCGCGGCGGACCTCCAGTTCGAGGGAGAGGTCGACCGTCCCCCGTTCCGGCACGACGCTGAAGATCGGCACCGCGTACGTCTCCAGGTCGCGCGCGTCGATCCCCGGAAGGTCCCCCTTCAAATCGAAATCGAGCGCCCCGGTCAGGGGGCAAAACCGCCCGGAGACCCCCAGCGGAGCGCCGCCGTGCGCGCCGGCGAGCCGCCCCTCCCCCTCGATCCTGCCGCACCAGTCGATTACGCGCCCGGTCCGCTTCGGATCGGGCGGCACGGGGCGGACGACGTCGGTGGCCCCCCGCACGCGCAGGTCGAGCGCGTCGAGCACGAGGTGGGCGACGAACTCCCCCTCGAGCGCGTGGTCGTAAATCTCGAAGGCGCCGCGGTCCACCTCCAGGGTCCGGATCCGGTAGGGACGCACGCGCTCGACCTCCCGCGCCTGCGCGTGA
>JACQRN010000331.1 GCA_016206515.1 Planctomycetota bacterium
GCGATGGCGACGGCGACCAGAAGCGACAGGGGCAACAGGACCATCCGGGGAGACACCGGCATCCCGGCGACGGAAGGCCCCAGCAGGACCGCCAGCAGCGTGCCTCCCAGGTAGCCGAAGACGCCGCCGGCGACCCCCAGGACGAGCGCCTTCAGGAGGAACATGCGCAGGATGCGCCCGGGCGTCGCCCCGATCGCCAGCAGGATCCCGATCTCGCGCCGGCGCTCGTGCACGCTGGAGAACATGTCGTTGCCGATGGAGAGGATCCCGACGATGCAGATGATCACGAGGAAGATGGTGCCGGACTTCTCCATCAGGCGCTCCGTCTCCAGCTGGGTCGAGACGATCTGCCCGATGGTCACCACGCGCGCCGCCGGGAGGAGGTCGTTGAGCCCGGCATGAAGCCCCTGGCTGACCTCGCGACAGCAGCCGACGATCTCGATCAGGTTGATCACGGGGCCCGTCTTGTACATCTCCTGGACGACGTGCAGGTTCGCCAGGACCCGCGTGTCGTCCACGGTGCCCGTCGCGGGAAGCACCTCGACCACCCGGAAGCGCCGGCCGCCGATCTCCAGCACGGAGCCGGCGCCGAGGCCGTGGTCGGAGGCCACCTCGCTCCCCACGAAACACTCGTCCCTCCCGAGATGCGCGATGTTCTTCCGGCGCACCGCGTTCTCCGCCGCGGAGGCGTTGAGCGTCGGGCTGACACCGCAGACGTCTACCGGCTCGGTGAAGAGGTCCCCCGGGGAGGCCCAGTCCGGCCTGCGGGGGAACTCGTCCTTGGGCAGGACGCCCGTGAGATTCACCCGGCGGTCGCCCACGGGGACGTCCCGGATCACCAGGCGCGGGGACATGTTGTTGACCCCCCGCAGGTCGGAGGTCGTGATCCTCCGGACGTATTCCTCCGGGAGGGTCGCGTCCACGAAGTCGGACCGGTAGTAGTTGTCGATGCTCGTCTCCTTGGGCATGACCAGGATGTTCGCGCCGAGGTTGTCGACGGTGGTCGCGACGGCGATACCCGAGAAATGCGAGATCGTCCGCACGGAGACGATCACGAGGATGCCCAGGGCCACGGCCACGAAGCTCATGACCAGCTGCGCCTTGCGCTCGAGCATCTCCCGCAGGACCAGACGCATCAACCCCATGTCCACCCCCTCCCCGCCGGATGCGCGCGGGGCCGACCGCCCCGCGAAGGACGGGCTACTCTCACCCTTCCGGGCCGCACCCGCCGGGGGCGCAGCGCTCCATCTGCGCCCGGATGCGTTCGACCGTGATCTCGCCGGTGAGCTTCCCCCTCGACTCGCCCGCGCGCAGGAGGCACACCGTGGTCCGGTCGGCCCCCCGCTCGACGCCGGCCTGCTCGAGCAGGAAGGCCTCGTCCGGATCCGCGGAATCGACCTGGAGGATCGCCGCCTCCTCGCGCGCCTGCAGGGTGTAGGCGCGTACCTGGCAAACCGCCTCCCGGAACGACTCCGACTGGGGCGGCCCCACCACGACGAACAGGAGCCCGCCGGAGGACAGGGCGCGCCGGAAGTCCGCCAGCACCTTCGAGGCGACGATGCACCCGACGAGCGACGCGTCCGGCGGCGTCAGGAAACCGTGGAGCACCGTTCCGTCCGGGGCCAGGACCAGGATCGCCGAGCTGCCGATCCGGTCGACCTGACAGCGCGTCACGGCCCCGGATGCTCCGGTATCGGACGCGTCAATTTCGAGGAAGAGCGCCCCGTCCCCGAGCCGTGCCCGGATCGCGCCGAAGGCGTCGGGCATCGGATCCTCCTTGAGGTCCGCCTTCCGGAAGAGGACGACCACCTTCTTGTCCTCGGCCGCGGCGCGAGCGAGCAACGCCTCCAGCGCGGAGGTCGCAGAGGGCTCCGTGACGGGAGCTTCGTCGCCGGGACACGCGACGGGACCCAGGCAGACGACGAGAAACGGCACCCAAAGCATCCTGCGAGGGCGAATCCTCATTGGGCTGGTCCGGATTCCGCACGCGCGAGCCGTTCCCGGAACGTCGTCCGCGGAAGGCCGAGCATCTCCGCCGCGCGCCCCTGGTGGCCGGCGCACTTCGCGAGCGCCCACCTCGTCAAGCGCTTCTCGACCTCCTCGACCGTCCCGGGCAGGTCCAGATGCGACACACCATCCAGGCAGAGGTGGACCACGGAGCCACCCGGGGCGCCCTCCTCGACCGGCAGGGGGAGGTGGAGACGCTCGATCGTTCCGGCGGTGCCCAAGGCGCACGCATGCTGGATCGCGTGCTGGAGCTCCCGGACATTCCCGGGCCACCGGGCGGAGAGGAGCGCCCCCATCGCGTCGGGGGAGAGGTCCCTGCGGGGGGATCCGCTCCGCCGCGCCTCCTCGTCCAGGAAGTGGCGCGTGAGGAGAGGAAGATCCTCGCGGCGCTCGCGCAGGGGGGGGAGGGAGATCTCGATCACCTTCAGGCGGTAGCAGAGATCCTGCCGGAACTTCCCCGCCGCGACGAGATCCTCCAGGCGCGCCTTGGCGGTCGCCACGACGCGGACATCCACGGACAGGGTCGTCTCCCCCCCCACGCGCTCGAACCGCCCGTCCTGGAGGACCCGCAGGAGCTTGACCTGCAGGTCCA
>JACQRN010000332.1 GCA_016206515.1 Planctomycetota bacterium
GCCCTCGGGACGACAGGAGGCTCTGAGAACGACTCGAATGGTCTCGCAGCAAGATTAGGTCTGGCGGAATCGCAGGATGAGTCCCTGAAGAATCCTTCCCTGGCCTGCTTGAGGTCGATTGGGATCCGCCCGCAACCCTACATCGTCCACGAATGGGGCGTGGTCCTGTTCGATGGCTCCGGACGCGTCGTCCCCGGACTCGGGTTCGCGGCGGACCTTCCGGACTTCGTCCGGGAAGCGTCACGCGACCCCGTGCATGAAGCCGCCGTCCGGACACCCCGCGAGGAGACCGAGAGCCTAAAACCCCTCCTCTACTTCTACCCGGGCGACGGTCTCGAACCCGGCACGGCATTCTCGATCTCATGCAACGTACGGTTCCCGCAGGGGCGTCCGGCCTACCTATGGCCGAATGCATGCATCCTCGATCCGGGGCAACCGGAAGTCGGAGCCGCGATCCGGTGGTCGCGTGTGCTCCTGGGAAGCGCTCCCGATGTCGACGATGGGAGCATCGTACTACCGATGCAACCGGTCGATGCGGAACACTGGTTCTCGACCGCGCGCGACGTCGACGCCATGACGATCTTCCCCGTCATCCCGCAACCGGAGGCTCGTAATGGAACGGCACCCGTCCGCTACCAGCCCGAGAAGTTCCTCTTCTATGACGGCGTCATCGCGTACACCGACCCCTTCGACCGGACCGTCGATGGAGACCGGACTTCCCTGCGGAACCAAGGCGCGGAACCGGTCCACGACGTGTGGGTCATCGACCGCACGCGGGATGCGTTGCGCGTGGCACGCCGCCCTTCCCTGGGGGCCGGGGAGACCTGGAGGATCTCCGTGCGGGATGACCTGCGCCCCATCGGTGCCGCCGATGACGCCGTCATGGAAGCGGAGGCCGCCCTCGCCGCGGCCCTGGAGTCCGCGGGGCTCTTCGCCAAGGAGGCGCACGGCATGGCGCGGATCTGGCGGGAGGACTTCTTCGCGCGAGAGGGGCAATGGATCCTGTGGCGCCTGGGCGGGGCCGCCGTCGACTGCGCGCTCCCGCTCGAACTGACGCCCCCCCCGAGAACCGTACCAGTGAGGGTCCATCTGGCTCTCGCGCCGCTGGCGCGCGCGCCGGCTACCCGTTGAACCTGTCCATCACCCTGGCGATCCCCTCGGAACACCAGGCGAGGCAGGCTTCGGCGGCCCGCGCGACCGCCTCCGCGACCACCGGCTCCTCGGGAGGGGCGAACCGCTCCAGGACGAACTCCTCGCTCGACGCGCCGGGCGGCAGGGGCCCGATCCCCACGCGCAGGCGGGGGAACGCATCGGTCCCGAGGGAGGTGACGATCGACGTCAGGCCGTTGTGGCCGCCCGAGGAGCCCCCCGCGCGCAGGCGGATCTTCCCGAGCGGAAGCGCGAAGTCGTCCGTCACGACGAGCAGGCGATCCGCGCCGACGCCCGCGCCGGCCAGGAGGGAGGACGCGGCGCCTCCCGAGCGGTTCATGTAGGTCAAGGGGAGCGCGAGGATCGCGTCGCGGCCGGCGAGCGTCCCGCGGGAGACGCGGGCAGGACCTTCCGTCGACCAGCGCGGCAGGCGCCCGCTTCCGCGCAGGGTCTCGACGACGCCCCACCCTGCGTTGTGCCGGGTTCCGGCATACTGGTCGCCCGGATTGCCGAGGCCCAGGATGATCCCGATGTCCGGTGGCGGCATGGCGCCGCCGTTCCCCTACTTCTTTCCCTTCTCGTCCTTCTTGTCGTCCTTTTTGTCGTCTTTTTTGTCGTCCTTCTTCTTTCCTTCCTTGGCGTCCGAGGCTTCCTTCGCGAGGCGCCGCTCCTCGCGCTCCTTCTCGCCGATGAGCTCCGGCTGCGACGGCGCCGCCGCGTCCGCCAGGGCCGCCGCCGCGGACGTCGCGGCCTCCTCGACGATCACCTTGTGGACGCCCAGGACCGCGAGGTCCGGGGCGTGGACCGCGACGACCCCGGCGGGGAGTTCGAGATCCTTCACGCGCAGGACCTGGTCGATCTGCAGGTGGTCGATCTTCGCCACGACCTTCTCCGGGATCGCGTCGGGAAGGCACTCGACGTGCAGCTCACGCAGCGACTGCGACAGCACCCCCCCCGCCTTCACCCCCTCCGGCGTTCCGCGGAGCACAATGGGAACGCTGACGCGGATCTTCTCGTCCCGCGCGACGCACTGGAAGTCGACGTGCAACAGCCGGTCGTTCGAGGTGTCCTGCTGGACCTCCTTGATCACGACGCGGTTGCGCTCGCCGTCGACCTCGAGGTCGAGGGTCGGCGGGTGCGCCAGCAGGATCTCCCGCAGCGCGTTGAGCTGGATCTGCACCTCGTGCGTCGGGCGGTTGTGCCCGTAGACGATCCCCGGGACCCACCCTAAGCGGCGCAGACGCCGCGAGACGGACGTCCCCTTCCCTTTTTTCGATTGTGCCTGCAGCAGCATGATGGCCATCGTCCTCTCCCCTAGTTATCGGTATGCGCGTTCTCGGCGTCGTGCAGCAGGTCGTGCAGACGGTGAATATCGCCGAGGGCGTCGTTCCAGTCCAGAAGATCCAGGGGGGCCTTCCGCGCCCCCAGGAGGAGATGCCCCGTCCGCAACGTCATCTCCAGCAGGCTCCCCCACTGCGCCATCAGGTTCGGCCCCGCGGGGACGCGATCGTGCAGGGAGAACGCCGCGCAGAGCGACTCCAGGACCCCGCCGGCCTCCTGGTAGTCCGGCACCCACCTTCCCCCCTTGTTCCCCTCCGCGAACCGCACCTCGGCGAGCTGGTCGCACAGGTGCATGAAAACCTCCTCCGCCTCCTGGAGAAAATAGGTTCTCGCGGTGTCCTGGGGATGGTCGTTTTCGCCGGTCCGCATGCGCCTGCCGTCAGAACAGGGCGCTGACCGACTGGTTGAGGTGGATGCGGCGCATCGCCTCGCCCAGGAGCGGCGCCACGGAGAGGACCTCGATGAGTCCCGGGGCCGCCTTGGGCCCTAAGGGGATCGTGTTCGTCACGACAACCTTCTGCACCGGGGCGTTTCGCAGCCGCGACATCGCCTCGCCGCACAGGACCGGGTGGGTCGCCGCGAGGTAGACGTCCAGCGCGCCGGCGCGCTTGATCGCCACGGCCGCATCCGTGATCGTTCCGGCCGTCGAGATCATGTCGTCGATCAGCAGGACGTTGCGGTCCCGGACCTCCCCGATGATGTTCATGACCTCCGTGCGCTCCGGCCCGCCCCGCCGCTTGTCGACGATCGCCAGGTCGCCCCCGAGGAGTTTCGCGTACGCGCGCGCCATCTTCACGCCGCCGACGTCGCTCGAGGCGACCACCAGTTTCGGGATGGCCATCTCCTGGAAGTAGCGCGACAGCACCGGCGAGGCGAAGAGGTGGTCGACGTGGATATCGAAGAACCCCTGGATCTGGGTCGCGTGCAGGTCGATCGTGAGGATCCGATCGACCCCCGCCTCGGTCAGGAGGTTCGCGACCAGCTTCGCCGTGATGGGAACACGCCCCTCGTCCTTGCGGTCCTTCCGGGCGTACCCGAAGTAGGGGATGACCGCGGTGATGCGCGCCGTCGAGGCGCGCCGGAAGCAGTCGATCAGGATGAGGAGCTCCATCAGGCTCTCGTTGACCGGCGGGCACGTCGGCTGGATCACGAATACGTCCACGCCGCGGACGTCGTTCTCGACCTTGACGTCGATCTCCCCGTCCGGGAACCGCGCGACCTGCCCGCGGCCGAGCGGAATGTGCAGGTACTCGCAGATCTCGGAGGCGAGCGCGCGGTGCGCATTCCCGCTGAAGACCTGCATGTCCGGCTTGTCCACGTCCCCCCTCCTCCCGCGCGCGCGACGAGGCGCGCGCACGGTCCTCTAACCCATGGCGGGGGGCGCGTCGGGGGCAGGGGCCGACTCGACGCCTGCCTCCGCCTCCTTCGCTCCCTTCGCCTCCTTGATCAGGAAAACCGACTTGCCGTTGCGGGGCGTGCGGGGCGCGCCGGCGCCGTCGCGGGACGGCTCGGACGGCGGCCGGGACGCCACGGGGCGCGCCGGTACCCCCACGACCGTCTGGCCATCGGGGACGTCGTGGCCGCGCGTCACGACCGCGCCGGCCCCGGTGCGCGCGTTGCGACCGACCTTCACCGGGGCGACGAGGATCGTCCCCGACCCGATGAACGCGCCGTCGGCGATCTCGGTGCGGTACTTCCGCTGGCCGTCGTAGTTGGCGACCACCGTCCCCGCGCCGATGTTCGCCCCGGCGCCGATCGCCACGTCGCCGAGGTAGGTCAGGTGCTTCGCCTTCGTGCCGGCCCCGATGCGCGCCTCCTTGGCCTCCACGAAGTTCCCGACCTGGGCCCCGTCATCGAGGAGCGTCCCCGCGCGTAGGTGGGCGAACGGCCCGACCTCGCAGGAACGGCCGACCCGCACGCCGCGCCGGATGACGGTGAACGGATGGATCACCGTCCCCGCGCCGACCTCGACGCCCGACTCGATGTAGCAATGGAGGGGGGAGGGGATCCGCACCCCGCGCCGGACGAGCGCCGCCACGACGCGGCGCTGCATCTCGACCTCCGTGTCGGCAAGGTCCGACAGGTCGTTGACCCCGTGCAATTCCTCCAAGGGGCCCCGCACCACGCGGACCTCCTTGCCGGGCGCGGCGATCAGGATCCCGATCGCGTCCGTGATGTAGTACTCGCCGTTGACGGCGTTGGGGACGACCTTGCGCAGGGCGTCGAAGAGGTCGGACTTCCGGAAGCAGTAGACCCCCGCGTTGACCTCGGTGATGTCCTTCTCCTCCTGCGAGGCGTGGGCGTCCTCGACGATCTTCCGGACGTTCCCCTCGCTGCCGCGCACCACCCGCCCGTACCCGTCCGGCTCCTCGACCTGCATCGACAGGAGCGTGCACGAGGCGTTCGCCTGGCGGTGCGTCCGGACGAGCGCCTGCAGGGTCTGCCCGCGCACGAGGGGGACGTCGCCGCTGACCACGAGGACGTCTCCGTCGTAGTCGGCCAGCGCCGGCTCGGCGGACAGCACCGCGTGCCCCGTCCCCTGCTGCGGCTCCTGGAGCACGCACTGGACGCCCTTGGAGGACTTCAACTCCACCTCGACCTGGTCGTGACCGTGCCCGACGACGGCCACCGTGCGCTTCGCGTCGGTCTTCCCGATCGCGCGCAGGACGTGGAGGATCATCGGGACGCCCGCGATCGGATGGAGGACCTTCGGGAGGTCCGACTGCATGCGCGTCCCCTTGCCAGCGGCGAGGACGATCGCGAGCACCGGGTTGGCCATCGAGGAGCGCAATCTTAGGGGGGCGTCAAGCGGTGTCAACGACCCGCGGCGACGGAATTGCGCCGGTGCGAACCGCCTCGGACAACCGCCACAGGTCTCCCGCGCCGGCGCACAGAACCACCGAGCCTTCGGGGATTCGCGTCAGAAGCGCCCCCCCCTCCGGGAGACCGTCGAGGCACTCGACCTTGGCCCCGCGCGCGCGCGCCGCGTCCGCCAGGACGCGGTGGTCCACGCCGGATACCCCCTCCTCCCGCACCCCGTACACCGGCGCGAGGAGGACGCGGTCGGCCGTCGCGAGAACCTCCGCGAAGCGGTCCAGGAAGATCCGCGTCCGCACGAACTGGTGGGGCTGGAAGATCAGCCAGAGCGTCCTCCCCGGATAGCGCTGGCGCGAGGCGGCGATCAGGGCGGCGAGTTCCACCGGATGATGCGCGTAGTCGTCGACCCAGAACCCGAAGCGCCAGGGGCGTGCCTCGAACCGCCGGCGCATACCGGCGAAGGCGCACGCCCCCGAGAGCGCCTCGGCGCCCTCCGCGCCCGTCGCCGATGCGAGCGCCGCTGCCACGAGCGCGTTGGCCACGTTGTGGCGCCCGGGGAGGCGCACCACGAACGGTCCGAGCGTGCCGTGCGGGGTCGCGGCGCACAGGCGCGTCCCCTCCGCCGTCGGCTCCAGATCGACCGCGCGCCAATCGTCCTCGGCGTCGAACCCCGCGCGAAGGACGCGGCGCCCCGGCGGGGTGCGCAGGGACCGCGCGTCCGAGGCGAGTACGATCGTCCCCCCCTCCTCCACGCGCCCCAGGAACGCCTCGAACGCCTCGCGGAACGCCGAGGGCGTCTTGAAGTAGTCGAGGTGGTCCGGATCCGCGCAGGTGACGCCCGCCGCGGACGGGGTGTACTGCAGGAAGGACCGGTCGTACTCGCACGCCTCGAGCACGAACTCCGGCGACGTCCCCACGCGCGCGGCGCCGGAGGGCGCCTCGATCCTCTCCCCGCCGATGAGGAATCCCGGCTCGCGGCGCGCGGCCCGGAGCGCCGACACGAGCATCCCGCACGTCGTCGTCTTCCCGTGCGTCCCGGAGACGGTCAGGAGGCGGCGCGGCGCGACGACGCGGCCGACCGCCTCGGCGTACTTCAGGATCGGGATCCCCCGCTCGCGCGCGAATCGGACCTCCCCGTCCGAGTCGGGGACGGACGCGGAGCGGACGACCGCCTCGATCTCCGCGCCGAGACGCTCCGGGCGCGAGCCGACCCATGCGTCGACCCCGGCCTTCGCCAGCGCGCCCCAGGTGGGCCCCTTGACGGCATCCGAGCCCGTGACGAGCACACCCGACTCCGCCAGGAGGCAGGCGAGAGCCGACTGGCCGGTCCCCCCCACCCCCACCAGGTGCACCCGCCGCCAGGGAACGTTCATGCGATCCCCGCGAGGATCGTCCCGGCGATCCTCTCCGTGCCGTCCGTGATCGCCAGCGCGCGCGCCGCGCGGCGCATCCGGTCTGCGGACGGCGGGTCCGAGAGCATCCCCTCCAAAGCCATGGCGAGCCCCACGGGGCCGAGCCCCACGGGGGCGAGCCCCCCCGGTGTGCGTCCCCCGTTGCCCAGGACGACCGCCGCGCCGCGCAACGCCGGGACGCGCGCATTCTCCTCCTGGTGACCGTCCGCCGCGGACGCCAGCGGCAGAAGGACCGCCGGTGGGCCGTAGGCGAGGATCTCCGCGAGCGAATTCCCCCCCGCGCGCGCCACCACGGCGTCCGACCCCGCGAGCCAGTCGAGAATGTCGGGCCGGGACGCGAACACCTCCGCGGGAACCCCGGCGCGAGCGTACGCCTCGCGCACCCGTTCGAGATCCGCCTCCCCGGTCTGGTGAAGGACCCGCAGGCCACCTACCGCGCGGGAGATCCGATCGAGCCCCCCGAGGAACATCGTATTGACCTCCCGCGATCCGAGGCTCCCGCCGAGAACGAGCACCTGCCGCCCCGCACCCTCCAGGCGCCGTGGGGAAGGCGGCCGACGCAAGGGGGCCCCCGTGACCGAGGAGCGCGGCAGGTGCCAGCGCGACGGATGCGTCAGAAACGTGGAGCGCGCAAACGGCGCCAGGAGCCGCGTCACCTTCCCCGGGAGGGCGTTCTGCTCCAGGAGGAAGAGCGGAAGCCGGCGGGCGATCCCCGCGAGGCACCCCGGGAACGCCGCGTACCCCCCCAGGCCGACGACGGCGCGCGCCCCCCAGCGCGCAAGCGCCCGGGAAGCCGCCCGGAGCACACCCGGACAGAGCGCCCCGCGCGAGCCGCGCATCGCCAGGCACTCGTGCGGCAGCCCCGAGCGTTCGAGAAAGGCGCGTTCCATCGGCCGCGTCCCGCACAACCAGGAGACCTCCGCGCCACGCGAACGCAGAGCCTCCGCGAGCGCCAGCCCCGGCATCAGGTGGCCGCCGGTCCCGCCGCCGGAGAGGACGATCCGCATGAGGGGAAGGATACCGTCAGGACCACGGTCCGGGCCGCGGCGCCGTCCCCCTCCGGAGTTCCTCGTATTGGGCTCGCACGGCCATTTCCCCGCCCCGCAGCGTCATCCCGGCGCGGCCATCGATTCCAGCCAGCCTCTCTTCCTCCATCAAGAAGAAGCCCCCGCCGCGCGCGCCGGCTTCATGACCCCCTGTGCCTCCTGCCCCGGCTCGATCGCCGCCTCGCGCAGCTGCTTGGCCAGCCCCCGCAGGATGTTCGGGTTCTCCTCCAGGAAACGGACCGAGGCGTCACGCCCCTGCCCCATCTGGGTCTCGCCGTAGATGTACCACGACCCCCGGCGGATGATGAGGTGCCCCAACTCGGCAAGATCCAGGACGTCGCCGGCAAAGGAGATCCCCTTGCCGAAGAGCATGTCGAACTCCGCCTTGCGGAACGGGGAGGCGACCTTGTTCTTGGCGACCTTCACGCGCACCCGGTTGCCATAGACGTCGTCCTCTCCCCGCTTGAGGGAGGCGATCCGGCGGACGTCGAGCCGCACGGAGGAGTAGAACTTCAGCGCCCGGCCGCCCGGCGTCGTCTCGGGCGAGCCGAACATCACGCCGATCTTCTCCCGGAGCTGGTTGATGAAGATCACCATCGTGTTCGACTTGTGGATCGCGCCGGTGAGCTTGCGCAGCGCCTGGCTCATCAGGCGCGCCTGGAGCCCGACGTGGGAATCCCCCATCTGTCCCTCGATCTCGGCGAGGGGGACGAGCGCGGCAACGGAGTCGACGACCACGACGTCGATCCCCCCGGAGCGCACCAGCATGTCGGTGATCTCGAGCCCCTGCTCCCCCGTGTCCGGCTGGGAGACCAGCAGGTCGCCGACCTTCACCCCCAGCCGCGCCGCGTACGCCGGGTCGAGCGCGTGCTCGGCGTCGACGAACGCGGCCGTCCCACCGGCGCGCTGGACGTTGGCGACCACGTGCAGGGCGAGCGTCGTCTTCCCCGACCCCTCCGGGCCGAAGATCTCGGTGACGCGGCCGCGCGGGAGCCCGCCGACCCCGAGCGCCAGATCCAGGGAGAGGGAGCCCGTGGAGACCGCCTCGACGTCGGAGCGGGTGCGATCCCCCAGGCGGCGGATCGCCTCGGCGCCGTAGGTCTTCTCGATCGCCTTCAGGGCCGCCGTCAGGGCCTCCTTCCGGCGGGGATCCTGGGACGACTCCTTCGAGGCCGCCTTCCCGGCCTCCTTCGCCGGAGCCTTCGCCGCGTCCTGGGCCACGTCCTGCGCCACGTCCTGTGCAACGCCCTTCGCCCCGCCCTGGACCTCCACCTCCACCCGCTCGAACCGTCGTGCCGTCATGTCAGCCTCCTTCTCTCGTGTCCTCTCGTACCCTACGCCTCGCATCTTCCTGCACGCGAATCTACCCGACCCCTCGGACAAATTTTCTGATCCGGAAAACGCCCGTTTTCCTCACGCGCGCCGCACGACCCCCACGACTTCCCCCAGGATGCGGACGTTACGCCCGTCGGAGCGCCCCACCCGGATCGGCCGGTACCGCTCGTTGGCCGGTTCCAGCCTCAATCCCTCCGCGTCCATGAACACCCGCTTGACCGTCGCCTCCTCCTCGTCGAGAAGCACCACGCCGACCGCGCCTTCGGGGACTTTCGGCGCGCGGCGGACCACCACGAAGTCGCCGTCCCAGATCCCCGCGTCGATCATGCTGTCGCCGACCACGCGCAGGAGGAACAGGTCGTCCGAGGGGCCGAAGAACGTGTCGAACTCCATGTACCCCTCGATCTCCTCCGCGGCGAGCGTCGGCCCCCCCGCGGCGACGCGCCCCACCAGGGGGATCCCGCGCGGCCGCGCCGCGGGCGGCCGATCCGTCCCCTCCCGCCCGGCGGGCGCCTCCACAACCGGACGCCCCGCCAGGACGAGCCCCCTGTGCCCCGGACGGCGCCGCAGCACCCCCTTCCGTTCGAGCGCCTTGAGATGATCGAACACGGTCCGTGTGGAGCGGATCCGCATGCGCCGGGCGATCTCCCGCACGCTCGGCGGCACCCCCGCGCGGACAGTCTCCCCCCGCACGAACTCCACGATCTCCCTTTGCCGGTCCGTCAGGTCCGCCATGGACTCCAAACGTATGTTTCCCATATCGGCATGATCCAAACATTTGTTTCGTATGTCCAGAAGAAAAACGGGCAACCACCGAAGGTTGCCAACGCCACCCCCGAGCCCGACACTACCCCGATGCCGGAGCCGGGAGGCTGGGGCCTGACGCGCGAACCGTTCACGCTCTGCGCGGACCCGGAGATGCTGTACCTCGGCGCGGGACACCGCGACGCGCTCGCACGACTCCTCTACGCGGTCCGGACGCACAAGGGGGGCGCGCTCCTGGTCAGCGAGGATGCCGGGGACGGGAAGACCTCGCTCCTGCGGCGCCTCCTGCTCGACCTGGCGGTGCCGGGAGCGCCGCCGGTCCTGTCCGCGTTCATCGAGTACCCCACCCTCACCCCGACCCAGATGCTTCGCGCGATCGCAACCGGGCTCGGCGCCCCGAAGGCGCTCCGCGACAAGGCGACCGCGGTGGCGTCCCTGCGCGAGCATCTCCTCGCCCATCGCGCCACAGGCGGGGTTGCGGTCGTCGTCGTCGACGAGGGGCAGCTGCTGGCGGACCGGACGGCGGTCCTACAGGAACTGCGCATCCTCCTGAACCTCTCCACGCCGGAGGGGTTCCTCCTGACGTTCCTCCTCTCGGGCCAGAAGCCCCTGATGGCGGCGGTGAAGGCGATTCCCGAGTTGTGGCAGCGCCTGCCGGTGCGGATCTTCCTCGAC
>JACQRN010000337.1 GCA_016206515.1 Planctomycetota bacterium
GAGCGACCTGGCGATCCGAGCCGAGCACCGTGTGCCGGTGGGCGGTCCGCGGCGGGGGCGGAGAGCCCAAGACAGCGTTGTCATCGCCAACTGGGGGATTCTTTCTCGGGCTCTGAGCCCTTCGATCCGGTGGTCTATAAAAAGACCTGGGAGCGAGACGGACTCATTTTTGCCGCCCAGCCCCAGATCGTCGTGGATCTCCTGACCAGCCCTGGCAGGGGCTCGGAAGAGGCCGAGGCCCTCCTCACCTGGATGCAGGAAAACGATCATGTCTGGCGCGCCTGATCCGCTCTACGTCCTGGCACGGAGCGTCCTCCT
Source organism: Planctomycetota bacterium (assembly GCA_016206515.1). Lineage (GTDB taxonomy): Bacteria > Planctomycetota > SBBH01 > SBBH01 > JACQRN01 > JACQRN01. The sequence continues at coordinate 319 of JACQRN010000337.1, forward strand.
GGACACACTGGAGGCCCTGGGTCCCCAGCGCAAGGCCGTGGTCCTGGTCGGGGCCCAGGCTGTTTACCTTCACGTAGGCGAGTCGGACCTGGCCGTCGCTCCCTTCACGACGGACGCGGACATCGCCGTGGATCCTGCAGCCCTGGAATCCGAGCCGGAACTCCGGGTGGCCCTGCTCCGGGATCATCCTCAGGCCGGGGAGACGGCCCGGGAGGCACTGGCTGCACTGGGACCTCTATTCGCCACGGCCGCGGGTCAGGGATCCCGAATGGCCGCCCGGGCGGCGGCCCCCGAACCGGAGAATACGATCACCACCTCCTGTGCCGTGCTGGCTGTGGATCTGTTGAGGGCCCTGAAATCCTGATGCTGTTTTCCCTCTGCGCTCGACCATTGGCAGAAGCACGAGCTGCCGGTTGGCCGATCCCGGCGAGGCGTGAGCGTCGCCGGGGTAGTCGTGTTCGACGTCGCTTCAGCGGCCCCTCAACCGGCGGATCCGGTCGACCAGATCCTTGAGCGGCCCGGCGGGCTGATGTTCGAGGATCCGCTTGAACTCGGCGGCCAGCGCGTCGCGTAACGCGGTGATCTCCCGGAACACCGTGCGGGCGTCCTTCCCGGGGGCGAGCGCGAAGTCGCACGCCTCCTCCCGCAGGGCGGTTCCGGACAGCGCAAGCAGCAGCGTCTCGCCGTTGACCCCGCCGTCGATCCGTTGTGCCCGTTCGATCACCCCTCCGGCGTCCAGGGAAGGCTCCCGACCCAGCAGCCAGAGCATGTCGTAGAGATCCTTCTCCGCGCAGCGGCCCGCCAACGCGGCCCCCTTGCTCGCCAGGAGGGTCGGCAGGTCGGCGACGTGGACGCGGTCGGCCGCCGGGATCGCGTGGCCGACCCGGAAGAGATTCGGGTCGAGGACGGCATCGACGGTGAACCGGTGATTCTCCAGGGCGCAGACGAAACGGGCGTACTCGGCGGAGCGGTACTTCTCCGACACCGCCGTCCCGATCTCCCGCAGCGCGCGGACTCCCAGGGCAGCCGCCGCGAGCGCCTCCGGATCTCGGCAGAAGAGGTCGAGGTCGTCCGAGCGGCGGTGGCCCGCGTAGTAACCCGACAGGGCGGTCCCCCCGGCCAGCATGCAGCCGTCGAGCCCCGCCCGGAAGAGGCGGGTGAGTGCCCGGTACAGCGGACCCGGAAGGGTCGCCCGGGCTAGTTCCGCGGCGGGGACTGTCGGAGATCCCACAGTCGTTGACACTCCCTGCGTCGGACGGGGGGGAGGAAGCGCTTGTAGCCGTCGAACCCGTTCCAGATGGACTCGCCCAGGACGGCCGCGGCCCCGTACATCCCCCGGACCTGGACCAGGCGTGCCACGGCAGCCGGCTCGCGCCCGGCCAGCGCCGCGGCGAATGCGATCAACCCCGGGTACAGCCGATCCCACAACATCTCCGTCTCGACATCGGCCCGCGTCTCCGGATCGCCGAGGAGGGGAAGGTCGTCGACGAGGTCGTCCACCGACACGCCGGCGGCCCGTGCCAACGCGACGAGGTGCGATGAGCGGACCTCCACAGGATCGTTCGCCCCCTTCCCCTCGGTGCCGCGAAGCCAGAGCGATACCGCTTGTCTGGAGACCCCCGCCATCCGGGCCAGATCCGACTGGGAAAGCCGTTTCATTCGCATCATTCCCGATAGTGCCGAGCGATTCATCGTGTGCTCCAACCACATCTCTACTGTATGCATAGCATATATGTCAAGTATGCTTGTCAAAGCATAAATATATGTAGAAACTTAGTTTATACATCACGGCAGGGACGAGAAAAACCGCTCGTAGTCCACGACGCGGATGCCGAGCGCCGGGTACGGCCGGTCGGTCCCGGGTCTGGACACCAGCTGGACGGAATGCGCCGGGCGCAGGGCCCGCGTGAAACGGCGCAGGTTCGGCGCCGGTTCCATCTCGCCCGACTTGCATTCCACCAGGAGCCAGGGGCGCCGGTCGCGCAGGACCAGGAAATCCACCTCCCGCTTCTCCTTGTCCCGGACGAACCGCAGCTGGAACTCGCCGATGGCCGTGTCCGTCCAGAGATGGCACGCCTTCAGCAGGTGCAGCGCCGAGAGCGTCTCGCGCCGCGCCCCTTCCGCCTCCTTCGGGATCCGGAGGATGTCGTACAGGTAGAGTTTCGGCTGGCTTCGCAGCGCGCGCGCCGTCCGGGCGGCATAGGGGCGCACGAGGAAACAGTGATACAGCGCCTCCAACGCGAGGATCCAGGCGTTCACCGTGCCGTGGGCAAGGCCGATCTCCTCCCGGAGGGAGTTCACCGACAGCAGCCCTGCGCTCCGTACGGACAGGAGGTCCGTCAGCACCCGCAGGGCCGCGAGGTCGGAGACTGCGCGCAAGTCGCGCACGTCCTCGCGGACGAGGCGATCGACGCGCAACCGGCTCCACCGGAGCGCCTTCGCCTCGCTGGCGTCCAGGAGCGGCTCCGGGAACCCTCCCAGGCGGATCAGGTCGTTCCAGGGAAACCGGACCTCCCGGGGTTGGAGGAGGGCGTCGGGTCCGGGGGGGGCGTCCGTCTCCCCGACCGTGAACGGATGGAGGCGGTACGGGAGATAGCGCCCCAGGAGGGAGTCCCCCCCCCGGCGGTACAGGTCCAGCCGCGCGCTTCCGGTCACCAGGATCCGCAGGTCCCGGCCCCGCGTGTCGTAGAGCCCCTTCAGGCGCGTTTTCCAGCGGCGGTCCTTGTGGATCTCGTCGAGCAGGATCGGCCCGGAACCGTGCCGCTCCACGGCCGCCGAGGGGGATCGCACCCACGCCCTGCGGAACGTCTCGTCGTCCCAGTTGAAGTAGTTCGTTTCGGATTGGAGCAACCCCTTGCCGAGTGTCGTCTTGCCGACCTGGCGGGGACCGCTTACGAGGGCCATCTTCCCCGCGGGGAAGGCGTCCTCCTGGATCGCCCGGTGGAGGTAGCGGGGCATCATGGCCCGGATCAGTCTCGATCGGACTGAAAATAAGTCAAGACTTTCTTCTATTCCATTGAGAGGCAAGGCCGCGGGATCTTCCCTCCCCTCCGGAATATCCCGCGACGGAGGGGGCAAGACGTCTTTCCGGTCAGGGGAAGAGGGGCATGGGAATTGCGCACTGCTCCCGTGGGAATGAACGCGGGCGGCAACGGCAAGGGATCCCGCGGCGGTGAGGTGCCTGCATGCCCGGACTTCGCCCTGGCGCCATTCCTCTTGATCTGGGAGGTGACGCGCGCCTGCGCGCTCGCCTGTCGGCATTGCCGGGCGGATGCAATCGACCGGCGGGACCCCCGGGAACTCTCCACGGAGGAAGGGCGGCAACTCCTGACGCAGGCGGCGCGGATGGGGACGCCGATCGTGGTCCTGACCGGAGGCGACCCCCTGCAGAGGGATGACCTGGAGGATCTCATCCGGCACGCCAAGGGGGTCGGCCTGCGCGTGGGGACGATCCCCGCCGCGACGGAGCGGCTCACCGTCGCGCGGGTGCGAAGCCTCAAGGACGCGGGGCTGGACCAGATGGCCGTCAGCATCGACGGCGCCACGAGCGATTCCCACGATCTCTTCCGGCAGGTGGAGGGGACCTACGACCGGGCCCTGGCGGGGGCGGCGTACGCCCGGGAGGCCGCCCTTCCGCTCCAGGTGAATACCGTCTTCGGCGCGTGGAATCTCGACGAGTTCGACGAGATCGCCGCGCGGGTCCGGTCGCTGGGGGCGGTCTTCTGGGAGGTGTTCCTGCTGGTTCCGACGGGGCGGGGCGCCCAGTTGCAGGGTCCCACGGCGCGGCAATGCGAGGATCTCTTCGCGAAGCTGTACGCGGTCGCGCGGACCGCGCCGTTCCTGGTGAAGATCACAGAGGCGCCCCACTACCGCCGCTACGTGATCGAACGGATGCGGGAGGCGCCCGACAGGACGGGGCCGCGCGCGCGGGATCTTCTGGCGCGCCCCTCCGGGCCGGGCGGGAGCATCGGGATGGCTCCCCACGCGGTCAACGCCGGGAAGGGGTTCTGCTTCGTGGATCATGTCGGGGACGTCTATCCCAGCGGCTTCCTCCCCCTCTCGGCCGGGAACGTCCGCGCCAGGCCTCTGGCGGGGATCTACCGGGAAGCCCCGCTCTTCCGGATGTTGCGGGATCCGTCCCTCCTGAAGGGGTGGTGCGGCCGTTGCAACTACCGGGACGTCTGCGGCGGATCCCGTTCGCGTGCGTACGCTCTGTCGTACGACGCGTTCGCGGAGGATCCCTGGTGCCTGCACGAGCCGGCATGACGGCGCCCGACGGGGTCCTTCTGCTTGCCTACGGGGGGCCGTCCGCCCCGGAGGAGGTCCGCCCCTTCC
>JACQRN010000333.1 GCA_016206515.1 Planctomycetota bacterium
CGCTCGCGCCGTTGACGCAGGTCCTGGGCCTCGTGAACGCGGTGTTGTCGCAGGTGCCGAATCTGGTGAGCGATCACATCCGGAAGCAGGAGTCGTCGGGAGCGCCCGCCGCGTAGCGGGCTCGGGAGAAGGGGAGGGAGGGGTCATGGCGGAGGCAACAGCGGAAGTCTCGGGGGCCAAGAAGACGTACTCGAAGGACGTCGCGGACGTCATCGATGTCTTCAAGGGCTGGAACATCCTGAAGCTCAAGGAGTTCAAGGACTGCTACGAGGAGACGTTCGGCGTGACGGCGGCGGCCCCCGTGGCCGTCGCCTCCGCGGGGGGCGCCGCGGGCGCCACGCCAGCGGCGAAGGAGGAGAAGACCTCCTTCACGGTCGTCCTGGAGAACTTCGGGGCGAACAAGATCAACGTGATCAAGGCGGTCCGGGCGCACACGGATCTGGGGCTGAAGGAGGCGAAGGACCTCGTGGAGGCTGCCCCGAAGCCGGTGAAGGAAGGCGTCGACAAGGAGACCGCGGAGAAGATCAAAAAGGAGATCGAGGCGGCTGGCGGAAAGGTGTCCGTCAAGTAGGGAAGTCCCCGGAGGGACCCGACCCCCATGGCGCAAACGCAGGTTCGTCACTTCGGCAGGGCCCGGGAGGCGGAAGGCGCTCCCCCGGTCCTGCGTTCCCTGCAGGTGGGCTCCTATGCGGAGTTCCTGCAGGCGGACACCGCCCCACCGAAGCGCAAGGCGACGGGGCTCGAGTCGGTCATCCGCGAGATGTTCCCGATCGTCAGCTACGACGGGAGCCTCACGCTCGAGTACATCCGCTACGAGCTGGGCAAACCCCGCTACAGCGCCGACGAGTGCCGGGACCTGCGGCTCACCTACGGCATGCCCTTCAAACTCCGGATGCGGCTGAACAAGCCGGCCCCGATCGAGGAGGAGGTCTACCTCGGGGAGATCCCGATCATGGTCGGGACCGGGGAGTTCATCATCAACGGGGCCGAGCGCGTCGTGGTGGCGCAGCTGCACCGTTCGCCGGGCGTCGATTTTTCCCAGGAGCTGCACGCCACGGGGAAGCGCCTGTACAGCTGCCGCATCATCCCGGAGCGTGGCTCGTGGATCGAGATCGAGGGGACGCGCAAGGATTCCCTGGTCATCCGCATCGACCAGAGCGGGAAGTTCGCCATCACCTCGTTCCTGCGGGCCGTCTCCGAGAAGTACTCGACGAACACGGACCTGCTGCGGCTGTTCTACACCCCCGAGAAGGTGAGGCTGGAGGGGCTCTCCGCGTCGGATCTCGTCGGCCGGGTCCCGGTCGAGCCGGTGGCGAATGCCGAGACGGGCGAGGTGATCGTCGACGCCGGCGATATCTTGGAGGCCGACAAGGCGGAGGCGATCCTGGCGGGGAAGCAGAAGTCGCTGGAACTCCTTCCCAAGGACGCCGACCTGCTCATCGTCAACACGCTGGCGGAGGACAACACGAAGGACCACGAGGATGCGCTCCTTCGGATCTACGCGCGCCTGCGTCCGGGGAACCCCTCCAACCTTGAGAAGGCGAAGGCGCTCTTCAAGGAACGGTTCGTGGACGAGAACCGCTACCGCCTCGGACAGGTGGGGCGCTTCCGCCTCAATCGCAAACTCGGGCTGTCGGAGGGTGCCAGCGCGATGACGCTGACCGACGACGACCTCGTCGCCGCGATCCGGTACCTGTTCCGCCTGCGGGAGGGGACCGGAGAGATCGACGACATCGACCACCTGGGGAACCGGCGCCTGCGGACGATCGGGGAGCTCGCCGCCGAGGAGTTCCGCAAGGGGTTCCTGAAGTTGCGCCGCTCCGTCCAGGAGCGGATGTCCCTCGAGGACGTCGATAAGATGACACCGCGCACGCTCATCAACGCGAAGACCGTCTCCTCGTCGATCGAGTACTTCTTCGGAAGGGGCGAGCTGTCGCAGGTCGTCGACCAGGCGAACCCGCTCGCCCAGCTGACGCACGAGCGGCGCCTCTCGGCGCTCGGGACGGGCGGCCTCAACCGCAAGCGCGCCGGGTTCGAGGTGCGCGACGTGCATACGTCGCACTACGGGAGGATCTGTCCGATCGAAACCCCCGAAGGGACGAACATCGGGCTGATCACCTACCTTGGGACCCACGCGACGATCGACGAGCACGGGTTCCTGATCACGCCGTACCGCAAGGTGCGGGGCGGACGCGTCACCGACGAAATCATCCACCTGCGGGCGGACGAGGAGGAGGGGAAGCGCCTGGCTCCCGCCGACGTCCCCACCGACGACAAGGGGCGCATCCAGGGTCCGGCGGTGCTGGTGCGGCACAACGCGGACTTCGTCTTCGCCTCCGCCGAGGAGGTCGACTTCGCGGACGTCTCGTCCAAGCAACTGGTCGGGATCTCCGCCGCCCTGATCCCGTTCCTGGAGCACGACGATGCGAACCGCGCGCTGATGGGATCCAACATGCAGCGGCAGGCGGTCCCCCTCCTGAAGCCCGAGCGCCCGCTGGTCTCGACGGGCATGGAGGGGCCCGTCGCGGAGCACTCCGCGATGGTCGTCATCGCGAAGCGCGCGGGGACGGTCACGTTCATCGACAGCACCCTCATCGTGGTGACGACCTCCGACGAGCAGGAGGACCGCTACCCCCTGATCAAGTTCCGCGGGCTCAACGAGCGTACGTGCCTGTGCCACAAGCCCATGGTTTGCGAGGGGGACCGGGTGCGTAAGGATCAGATGCTCGCCGACGGCGCCGCAACGGAGGGGGGGCAGCTGGCGCTCGGTCGGAACGTCCTGGCGGCCTTCATGCCTTGGGACGGCTACAACTATGAGGACGCGATCGTCATCAGCCAGCGGCTGGTGAAGGAGGACGTCTACACCTCGATCCACATCGAGGAGTTCGAGGTGGAGATCCGGGAGACGAAGCTCGGTCGCGAGGAGTTCACCCGCGATATCCCGAACGTCTCCGAACGCGCGCTGCGGAACCTCGACGAAGGCGGTGTCGTCCGCGTGGGGACCAAGGTCGAGCCCGGGGATATCCTCGTGGGCAAGGTCTCCCCGAAGACGAAGACCGAGCTCTCCCCCGAGGAGAAACTCCTGCACGCGATCTTCGGAAAGGCCGGGGAGGACGTGAAGGACGACTCCCTGGTCGTCCCGTCGGGGGTCCAGGGGATCGTCGTCGAGACCAAGCGGTTCAGCCGCAAGGCGTACCTGTCCGAGCCGGAGAAGCGCTCGAACGAGCGGAAGGTCCGGAAGGTCGAGGTGGAATCGTTCGAGTCGATCGCCAAGGAGGTCCGGAAGTTCGTCGAGACCCTCGAGAAGCGCCTGGGCGGGCGCATGATCCACGCGCAGACCGGCGAGCGCATCACCCTGAAGAAGATGCTCACCGACGAGGAAACCTGCCAGTGGTGGGAGCGGTTCGATCCCCTCTCCCTCGACTTCCAGGACCGTTCCGTGCGCGACGAGGTCTGGAACCTCTACGTCTCGTACCGGAACCGGGTCGGCGAGATCGAGGACGAGCGCAACCGCGTCGTGGGGCACCTCAAGCGCGGCGACGAGTTGCCGACCGGCGTCCTGGAGATGGTGAAGGTGTACATGGCCGTGAAGCGGGTCCTCTCGGTCGGGGACAAGATGGCGGGACGGCACGGGAACAAGGGGGTCATCGCCCGCATCGTCCCCGAGGAGGACATGCCGTTCCTCGAGGACGGCACCCCGGTCGACATCGTGCTCAACCCGTTGGGCGTCCCCTCCCGTATGAATGTCGGGCAGATCCTCGAAACACACCTGGGGTGGGCGGCGCGCCTCCTCGGGTTCCAGGCGGTCGTCCCGGTCTTCTCCGGCATGACGGAGGAGGAGTTGCAGAGCGTCATGAAGGAGGCGGGCCTTCCGGAGGACGGGAAGGTCGTGCTCTACGACGGTCGAACGGGAGAGACGTTCGATCAGCGCGTGACGGTCGGTTACATCTACATCATGAAGCTGCACCATCTGGTGGACGACAAGATCCACGCCCGCGCGACCGGACCGTACTCCCTGATCACGCAGCAGCCCCTGGGCGGAAAGGCGCGCTTCGGCGGGCAGCGCTACGGGGAGATGGAGGTCTGGGCGCTCGAGGCGTACGGGGCGAGCTACATCCTGCAGGAGATGATGACCGTCAAGTCGGACGATGTGGAGGGCCGCACGCGCATATATGAGTCGATGGTGAAGGGGACCCACACCCTGGAGGCGGGCACCCCGATCACCTTCGATGTCCTGACGCACGAGATCAAGGGGCTGGGGCTCGACATGCGTCTCGAAAAGGGGCCGGAGAAGGGGAAGAAGGGGTAACCATGGCCGAACCCGTGCCGGAATCGTTGCAGGACAAGGTGAACGACTTCGGGGCGGTGTCGATTCGCCTCGCCTCGCCCGAAACCGTGAAGGCTTGGTCGTTCGGCGAGGTGAAGAAGCCCGAGACGATCAACTACCGCACCTACCGCGCGGAGCGCGATGGGCTCTTCTGCGAGAGGATCTTCGGCCCCGAGCGGGACTGGGAGTGCTTCTGCGGGAAGTACAAGGGGATCAAGCACAAGGGGATCGTCTGCGACCGTTGCGGCGTCAAGGTGACCACCTCCAAGGTGAGGCGCAAGCGGATGGGGCACATCACCCTGGCCGCCCCGGTCGTGCACATCTGGTTCTTCCGCGCGGTGCCGAGCCGCCTCGGAACGCTCCTCGGGATGAAGACGACGGCCCTGGAACGGATCATCTACTACCAGGACTACGTCGTCACCGACGCGGGCACGACCCCCCTGGAGGAGAAGTCCCTCCTTTCGGAGGAGGAGTACCGCGAGGCGCTCGCGCAGCATGGCGCCGGCAAGTTCAAGGCGGAGATGGGAGCGGAGGCGGTCCGCTCGCTCCTGCTGAAGATGGAACTGCGCAAACTCTCGAAGGAACTGCGCAAGGACATCGAGGAGACCAAGTCGCAGCAGAAGAAGCGGGACGGCGTCAACCGCCTCAAGCTCGTTGAGGCGGTCCTGCATTCCGAGAACAGCCCGGAATGGATGGTGATGGAGATCGTCCCGGTCATCCCGCCGGACCTGCGGCCTCTCGTGTTCCTCGAGAGCGGGAACTTCGCGACGTCCGACCTCAACGACCTCTACCGCCGCGTGATCAACCGCAACAACCGCCTTAAGAAGCTGATCGATCTGAACGCCCCGGACGTGATCATCCGCAACGAGAAGCGGATGCTGCAGCAGGCCGTCGACGCGCTCTTCGACAACTCGCGCTGCCGCCGCCCGGTGCTCGGCACCAACAACCGGCCGCTCAAGTCGCTGGCCGACATCATCA
>JACQRN010000346.1 GCA_016206515.1 Planctomycetota bacterium
CTCCGATGGGGCTCTCCCCAGCCCCCGAACTTCCGCTGGGTTGCACGAGCATGGGCCGGAGCGACGCGGCGAGCGACCTGGCGATCCGAGCCGAGCACCAGTGACGGCGGGCGGTCCGCGGCGGGGGCGGCGAGCCCGGGACAGCGTTGTCATCGTCTCGGATGGATTCACCCACCGTCGTCCTTCGTGACAAGCCCCACGTCATCCTCCCGGCAACGTCCCCCGGCAGCCGGGTGGGTTCGGGCGGACTACCGCGTTCCCGCCAGCGTAGGAGGGACGCTGCGGGACCGCGGGGCGGATTCGTCGACCCCCGTGCGGTAGGCGCGCATCGTCATGTTGCAGGAGAGCGACGAGGCGGAGTAGATCGAACCGTTCTCGAGGAACCCCATCCCGGGGCATCTTGTGCAGAGCGACAGGTATTGGCACGGGGAGCATCCGACCTCGTCCTCGCGGTGTTCGCGCAGGGAGCGGAACAACGGGGCGCGCTCCCAGATCTCCCGCAGCGGCCGCTCCCGCACGTTCCCGGCGCTGATCGGGATCGTCATGCACGCCAGGACGTCGCCGTACGGGGTGATCGTCACGTCGCTGCGACCGATCCCGCAGCCGATCGCCTGGCCGCGGGTCTTTCGTGATTCCTCGCTCAACTCCTCGAAGTGGACATCCCAGAAGGCGGACCAATAGTGCGTCTCCTCGTCGGTCCCGGTCCGCAGGTCCGTCGGCGTGCGGTCGAGGTTGTTCCGCTCATAGATGTTGATGCAGTGCTTGAAGTCGACGCCCAGGCGGCCCGCAAGCTCGCGCATCGCCGGGAATTCGGCGTAGTTGCGCTCGTTGATCAACATCTTGAAGTAGGCGGGGACTCCCGCCTCCTTCAGCAGGGACGCGCCGCGGACGGTCTTCTCGAACGATCCCGGTTCCTTCGTCAGCCAGTCGTGTGTCCCGGCCACGGCCCCGTACAGGGAAATCCCGACCTTCGCGACCCCCAGGTCCGCAAGCCGGCGCGCGAGGCGCGGCGTGACGAGGGTCGCATTCGTGTAGAAGTGGACGAGCATCCCCAAGGCGCGCGCATGCGCCACGAGATCGAGGAAGTCCGGGTGCCCCGTCGCCTCGCCGCCGGTCATGAGGATCGTGAACGTCCCCAGCGCGCGCGCCTGGGAGATGGCGTCGCACATCTCCTCCGTGGAGAGTTCCTCGCGCCCGCCCGCCTCGATGCTGAAGCAGTGGCGGCAGGAGAGGTTGCAGCGGCGAGTGACCTCGAGCGTCAGGGTGTAGGGGATGTTCCGCGAGGCGATCTTCTGGAAGTACGGTGAGAGCGGCGTTGTAGCCGCTCTCGTCGGTGGCGTGTCCGGGCGGCCGAGGGGCGCGGGTTTCACTCTGGCCGTCAGCTCGCGCCCGACGGGTTCGTCGAGCAGCCCAGGCCGAGGTCCGCGCTCTGCAGGCCGGACCCCTCGTCGACGCACTGGCCGCAGTGGGAGCCGCGGGAGAAGACCGTGCGTTCGGTATGCACGCGCGGACGGACGTACGGCCTGCGGACGGGCTTCTCTCGCTTCTCCTCGTTCTCTCTGTCCATGGTGAAAGCCTAGCCCCGCGTCCGCGGGCGGGCAAGTGCGCGCCCGGTGCGGACGGCCAGCTGCGCGACGCGCATCGCGCGCGCAGCGCCGAGCGGGAGGCTCGGGTAGCGCCGCCGCAGGAAGGGGGGAGAGGGGAACGCGATCCGCCACGCGCGGCGCAACCGCGAGAGGACCGGATCCCGCGAAGCCAGGAGGAGGAGGAACTCCCCCTCCCCGGCACCGCCGCGCCCGTCCCAGGAGTCACGAAGGCGCCGCCAGGCCCATGGGGCGCGGGAGCGCGGCCGCCGTCCGCCCAGGAAGGCGTCGGCCTCTCCGAGAAGGCGACCGAGACCCGCGCCACGCATCCGTTCCGCGACCGCGTCCTGCCTCCCCTCGCGCGCGATCCGGTCGAGGAGGAGCCTCAGGTCGAGAAGCCAGATCCCGCGGGGCCAGGCGTGCAGGAGGAACGCGTGGACGGCGGTCCACAGGAAGTCCTCGACCGGGTCGAGCCCGTGCGCGGTGGCGCCGTGGAGGGTCGCCAGGGCCCGCGGTCGGGAGAGGTCGAGCCGGACCGGAAGATCCTCCGCGACGTGCAGGTCGACGTCGAGCGGGGACGCGCCGTCCCGCCGCCAGTGGATCTGCCCGTGGGGGACGGGGCGAAAGCCGCATCGCGACAGGGCGCCTCCCAAGGCGCGCAGGTCGCATGCGCGGACCAGGAGGTCGAGGTCGAGCATCGGGCGCAGGCCGGGTCTCGGCAGGTCCGCCAGGACGCGCGCCATCCCCTTCAGGACCAGTGGGGGTGTCGTGACCGGAACGTAGGCACCGAGGATCTCCCACAGCGCGGAGCGCAGCAGGATTTCGCGTGCGACCGTATCGCGGTGGTCGTCGCGGCAGACGGTCAGACGGGGGTCCGGGTCGCCGGCTGTGTGCCACGCGCCCCAGAGCGGCGCGAGGCCGTGCCGTCGAGCGGCGCCGGCGTCGGGCCACGAGGCGGAGGGGCCGAAGGCGGCGCGGAGATGGGGGAGAGGGGGCAAGTGCCTCATGTCGTCCCGAGGAGCCACTTCTCCACGGTCGTCAGGATGTCGATCGGCGCCGTATACGCCAGTCGCGCGCACGGCACGGACGCGACGACCCTGCCGCACCGTTCGAGGTGTTCCTGTCCTCGCCCGTCCTCCAGGGCGAGCGTGAAACATTGCGAGGCGAGACGCAGGAGAGCGGTCGGACCAGGGCAGGGAAGGAGTCGGAGCCCCGGCGAGCGCTCCGGGAACAGGATCGCGCACAGAGGGGCGCTTGGCTGCGGTCGCCCGATCCGCGCGCCGCGGAACGGGGGGGGCGGAAGGGCGACCTCATATCCGTCCCCCGCGGGTCGCAGCAGGATCCTTTCGTCCGATAGGATCGCGTCGAGCGGGAGCTGCGCGGCGAGCGTGCTCTTGCCTCCGCCGGAGGGGGCCGGCGAGAGGACGGCGAGCCCCCGGACGAGGAAGGCGCACGCATGGACAAGCAACGCGCCCTCCGACTCGATGCGCTCCTGCTGTTCGCGGAGGCTTGCGCGGAAGTGCTGCGCGGATTTCATTCCGGCGCTGGAGGGAGTGCCGAGGCCGGGACTCGAACCCGGAAGGGTTGCCCCACGAGATCCTAAGTCTCGCGCGTCTGCCAATTCCGCCACCTCGGCATGCTCCAGGATCAGGATACCTGTTTCTATCCCCGCTCCTCTCCTGTCTCCTGCCCTCCCGTCTTCTGTCTCCCCTCTCTTCTGTCTCCCCTCCTGCCCGTTCCGGTTTACTCTGTATCCCGCGTGAAGCTCGGCAAGATCGCCGTCGACCGGTCCTGGCTCAACTACCGTCAGTTGCGTGAGGTTCTGGACCGACAGGAAGAGGGGCGCTCGCAGGGGCTTCTGCGTCGCCTGGGGGAGATGCTCGTGGCGGACGGCCTCCTGAACGCCCAGCAGGTCCGCGAGCTCCTGGCGGCCCAGGGTGTCCGGATCCAGCGATGCCAGTCGTGTGAGACGTTCTGGAACGTCCGCGGCGAGCCCGGCAGCCGGGGGCGCTGCGGCGCCTGCGGAACGGTGCTCTCCGACGCGACGAAGGAGCCTCCCATTTCCGTTGTGGGTGAGGTGCGCACGCGGCCGGCGGATGGGGAGGTCGCGGCGGAGCCGGGGCAGGAAACGGTGCAGCTCGCGTCCGGTTTCAGCGCCCTGGCGGGCGAACCCCCCGCGGATGCGCAGGGTGTCGCCCCGGGTGTCGGAGGGGCGATCGAGGCGGGCGGAGGGGCGAGCGCGCGTCGCGGCAGCCAGCGCTACGAGATCAAGCTGATGTACCCGGTCCAGGGGGGGATGGGCCGGTTGTACCTGGCCCGGGACCTGGAGCTCAACCGGATGGTGCTGATGAAGGTTCTTCGGGAGGACCTGCGGGATCCGGAAGCGGTCCGGAGGTTCGTCACGGAGGCGCAGGTGACGGCCCAGCTGCAGCATCCGAACATCGTCCCGGTCTACGACCTCGCCGTGGACGAGGCGGGGCTCCCCTTCTATACGATGAAGCAGGTCGTCGGTCAGAGCTTCCGGGACGTTGTCGGCATCCCGAAGGGGCAGCCGACCGACCATACGCTCGTCCAGATGCTGCAGATCCTCCAGGCCGTCTGCAACGCGGTGCACTTCGCGCACACGCAGGGGGTCGTCCACCGGGACCTGAAGCCGGGGAACATCCTCGTCGGCGCCTTCGGGGAGGTGGTGGTCGTCGACTGGGGGCTCGCGAAGATCGTCGGGCGCGACGACGCTTCGCGCAAGCTGCAGGCCGACATCCACGAGGCGCTCGAGTCGGTCGATAGGACGCGGGGCGCCCGCGCCGCCGACATGCGGACCCTGGCGGGGACCACGCTGGGGACGCCCGCCTACATGGCGCCGGAGCAGGCGCGAGGGGAGATCTCCCGGCTGGGGCCCGCCGCCGACATCTTCGCCCTCGGCGCGATCCTCTACGAGGTGTTGACGTGCCGTCCGCCGTACACGGGAAGGAACAGCCGCGACATCCTCCAGAAGGTGCTGCGTGGCCCGCCCCCGCCGCCCCGCGCGATCGATCCCGAGGTTCCCCCGGAGCTCGAGGCGATCTGCCTCAAATGCATGGAGCCGGAGCCGACGCAGCGGTATGCGACCGTGGGCGAGCTGCGCAACGACCTGCAGGCGGTCATCGAGGGGCGCGACGTCAAGGGGACGAGGGTCGGGTGGCGGGTCCGCGCACGGCGGTTCCTGCAGCGGCATGCGGTGCCGGTCCGGATCACGGAGGCGGCTGCGGTGCTGATGACGGTCTTCGGGTGGGTGTACACCTTGCAGTGGGAATCGGCCCGCGAGGTCGAACTCAGGTTCGGCGAGCGGCAGGAGGCATCGCTGCGCGCGCTGGAGCGCGCGCGGCGCGATCTCGAGGCGCTTCATCAGGATGTCTCGCGCGACCGGGAGGTTCGCACCCGGCTCGGGATGCTGGAGGCGCGCCTCGCTCTTGGAGGCGATGTCGGGGAAGCCCGACGTGGGATCGAACGGGTTTGCCGCGAGCATCCCGCGGAAGGTGCCGCCTGGGCCCTCCTGGGTCGGCTGGCGGCCCGGGAGGGGCGCTGGGAGGATGCGCTCCATGCCTTCGCGCACGCGGCGGAGGACGCATCGACACGGCTGGAGGCCGGACGGGCCCGTCTGACGATCCTGATGCGGCTCGGGGACGAGCCCGGGGCGAACGCGATGGTGGAGGAGATCGCCCGGGAGGATCCGGCGGGGCCCGAGGCGGGACGCCGAAGCGCCTTCGCTCTGCTGGGGCGACTCGGGACGGTTCGCCAGGCCTCGGATGTCCGTCGCGAGGTTCCCCGGGCGCTCGACGCGCTGGAGGCGTGGGGAAACGCCTACGGGGAGGATCGCCTGTCCGTCCGGGCGCGCGTTCTCTTGGAGTCGGCGCGGACGCTCGCGGAGGCGGAGGCGTTCGTGGATGCCCTGGGGGGACGCGCGGATGCCGGATCCTGGCGGGAGAGCCCCGGGGCGGTGCCGCTGATGCTCTCCGTCCGGGAGGCGCGTGCGCGAGCGGACGGCTACCTCCGTGAGCGTGCGGAAGACGTGGAGGTCCGCGAGGTCGACCTGCTCCTGGCGCAGGTCGCCGGGGACGGGGAGGGGGAGCTCCGGGCGCTCGATGCGCTCCTGGTGCACCGGTACGCGGATGCGTCGCTGTGGCGCGCGATCGCCCAGAAGGCCGCGGCGCTGGATCTCGACGACCGGGCGGAGTCCGTCGCCGCGCGAATGGTGCAGTCGGATCCCCAGAATGTGGAGATCCGGCATTGGCGCGCTTTGCTGCGCCACGCAATGGGCCGGTACGAGCCGGCCCTCGTCGATCTCGATTGGGTCTGCTCCGTGCGTCCGGAGCTGCCGCAGCCGTTCTTAGAGCGGGGCCGGATCCTGATGGACCTGGAGCGCTTCCCCGAGGCGGAAACCGTCTTCACCGGGCTGCTGCGCGACCCGGCGATCCGCGCGAGGTGGCCGGAGGCGTGGCACCAGCGCGGCCTCTCGCGGGAGAGACAGGGAAACCGCGAGGGGGCGGCCGCGGACTACGGTGAGGCGGCCCGGCTCGCGCCGCGGGAGGCGCGGTATTCGGAGGCGTGGAGGAGAGTGGCGGGGGAGTGAGTAACAGCAAGGAGACAGAAGACAGGAGGCGGGAGACGGGAGGAAACCGTGGATCTCCTGTCTCCTGCGTACGATCCGGCAACTCTCTCCTGTCTCCTTGTCTCCTGTTGTTGCTGCTGCTGGGTCTTGCCGTCCGCCTCCCCGTTTTTGCATGGCCCCTGTGGGATGTCGTCCCCGCGCGACAGGCGCACACGGCGTCCGTCGCCCGCACGTTCTGGCGCTCGGGGATCGATCTGTTGCGCCCACGGATCGACGACCTGCCCGAACCGCGCGTCCGTGTGCAGGGGCTCCCCCTGTACGAGGCCGGCGTCGCGCTCCTCTACCGCCTGGTGGGAGGCGTGCGGGAGGGGGCCGCGCGCGCGTTCAGTGCATCGCTGGCCGTTCTCGCCGCGGTGTGCTTGTGGGGGCTCTCGAAGCCGATCCACGGCGCGGGCGCCGCGTGGATCTGCGCCGCGATCCTCCTGTTCGCGCCGGCGTCGATCCTCCATACGCGGACGGTCCAGCACGACGCCCTGGCGCTCTGCCTGGCGGTCGGGGGGGTGTCCGTCTCCGCGCTCGGCCTGGCGCGCAGGAGCGTCCCCCTTCTGTTTCTCTCCGCGGGAACGCTCGCCCTGGCGGGGATGGTGAAGCTGCCGATGGCCTCGGCCATCGCTCCGGTGCTATGGATCGGCCTGATCGACCGGGAGTCGCGCCTGCGGCGTGCGGCCGCCGTTTCGACGGCAGGTGCGCTCGGGGCGGTCGTTGCCTGGGTTCTCTATGCGAGATGGGCCGGGACGGTCTGGCCGACGCGGTACGCCGACGCCGATGTCGCGAGGTGGTTCGTCGCGCCGCTCCTCGCCGAGCCCGGCTTCTACGCCGACGTCCTCGACCTCGCGACGGGTGCCGTGCTGACGCCGATCGTAGCCGGCCTCGCCATGGTCGGGCTGCTGCTGCCGGCCCAGGAGCCGCGGGAGCGGATGGCTCATGTCTGGTTTGCCGCCGCCGCCGCCGCGCTCCTCGTCTTCCCGCTCCACGCCCGCACGCACGCCTACTATCACCTCGCGATCCTCCCCCCGGTCGCGATGCTCTCTGCGCGCGCCCTATGCGCCTGTGCCCGCATCGGGGGCCTGCAGGGGTGGATTCCCCGCGCCCTCCTCGCCGCCCTGTTTCTCCTTCCGTCACTCGCGCGCGTGCGGGAGGAGACGTCGCTCCCGCCCGACCATGCGCTTCTCCCATCCGCCGCAAGGGCGGTGCATCGCTGGAGCATGCCGTCCGATCGGATCGTCGCGGCGGGGGTTCCGGGGCCCGCCTTTCTTTACCTGTGTGATCGGAAGGGGCGGGGGATCGACGTCCCTCCCGGCCTGGAGCGGGGGGGAGAAGGGGCGTCGTGGAGGCGGATGGTCGAGGAGGAACGGCGCGAGGGCGCCACGCTTCTCATCGCGATCGGACCGGCGACGGTTCCCGGCAGCGCGTTTCGGCTGTACTGCGCCGGGGCGTTCCGTCTCCTGGAGCACAGGCCGGGCCGTTTCTCGGTTTACCGGATGGGCGAGGGGATCCGATGAGGGGGCCGGGCATGGTGGTCCTCGGCGTCTCCCTCTACCTGGCGATGGGGATGGCGTATGTCCTGTGCGGCAGGCTGAACACGGACGAGGGATGGTATCTCCAGGCGGCGCGCGAGGTGCGCGACGGGCGGCTGCCGTACCGGGACTTCGCCTATTCGCAGATGCCTTTGGCCGCGTACCTCCACGCGACCGGTGGGGTGCTGTCCGGACCTGGCCTGCGCTCCGGGCGGTGGACGTCGTTCGCGATGGGCGCGGCCGCGGTCGTGATCTGGATCGCCGCAGCCCGCCGCCGGTGGGGCTGGGAGGCGGCGGAGGTCGTCGCGCTTCTGGCCGGGACGTTCGCGGCGGGGGCGTACCACCATGCGATCGTGAAAACCTACGCGCCGGTATCGCTCCTCCTGGCGCTCGCGTTCGATGCGATGGCCCGCGAAGGCGGACGTCCGCTCGTGCGCGGTGTGCAGGCCGCCTTCTTCGCGTGGGCCGCCGCCGGGACGCGGCTCCCGGCGATCGGATTCGCGATTCCGGTGGCGCTCTGGGCGTTCCGCCTGCAGGGCGGGGTCCGGGGGCGTCTGGTGGTCCTCTCGGCCTGCGCCCTCCCGGTCCTCTCCGCGTCCGTTCCGCTCCTGTCCGATCCCCCTGCCGCGCTCTGGCATGTCCTGGGGCAGCACGGGGACACGGCGGCGGGCGGCGGGACGATCCGCGGCATCCTCCTGCACCGCGTCCCCGGAATCGTCCGGGCGTACCCGGTCCACCTGTTCCTCGCGATCGGCGCCTCGTGCGCCCTGCGCCTCTCCTGGCGCGGCGCGTGGGGGCGGAACGACCCGATGGCCGCGTATGCGTCGGGGTTGGCCCTCTTCACCCTCGCAACGCTGCCGGCGCTGCCGCGGATCGAGGAGCATCTCGTTCCGGTTCTCTTCGCGCTTCTGCCGCTCCTGGCCGGTGCCTATGTGTCCCTCTCCCGCGGCGCGTCGTTCCTGCGTCCGCTTCTGGCGGCGTCCGCCGTCGTCGTTCCGCTTTCGGGCGGGTGGGGCTTCCTCGACCGCAGCGGCGCTCGCACCCCCCTGGAGGAGGTCTCGGACGCCGCCTCGAGGGTGCGGAATCTCACGGCACGGGGGGACGAGATCCTCGCCCTGGAGGCGCTCGTCGTCGCCGTGGAGGCGGAGCGGCCGGTCCCGCCTGGCCTGTCGATGGGGCCGTTCTCGTACCAGGATGTCGTCGACGCCGATGCCGTCCGGAGGCACGTCGTCAACCGCGTGGGGTTCCTGGATCTTCTGCGCTCGCGCCGGCCCAAGGCCGTTCTCCTGACGGGTCAGGACTGGCGGCTCCTGGAGCGGCAGGGCGTCTCCTCCGTTCGGGCCGCGGAGGCCGGGGAGGTTCGCGCCGTGCTCGACGAGGGGTACGTGGAGGCGTTCTCGATGGACGCATTCGGACAGTTCTCCACCCGGCTGACGGGGTACGTGAGACGCCAGGGTCTGAGGTAGGGCGGGGTTTATCCCCGCCCCGGCGGGCATGAAGCCCGCGCTACCGCACCGAACGCTTTGTCAGACAGACCCTATTTCCGGTTCTCCGGTCTTCGGATGGAGCCGCAGCGCGATCTCTCCTCGCAGGAACCGCATCAGGTCGCTCCCGACCAGTTCCTTGCGCCAGCCGGTCAGCAGCCGGGGGGGGGCTCCGGCGCCTCCGGCGAGGTGGTGCGCGACGAGCGCCTCGATGTCGGCGCGCGTGGCCACGGACGTCGCGGCGACATGGCCCCGGTGCGCACGGGCGCGGACGACCGTCAGGAGGACGTCGACCGCCGAGTCGGTGGGTCCGTTCGAACGGCCGTCGCGCGAGGGGAGGGCGGGGAGCTCCCCCTCGGGGATCGCCAGGCCGCGGCGCACGGCGTCCAGGAGCGCGGGGCCGTTCCGGGCGGCATCCTTCGGCGTGATGCCGGGGATCTCCGCGAGCGCCTCGGGGGTCGCCGGAACCCGGCGGCTGATCTCCACCAGGAGCGCGTCGCGCGCGACCCATTCCCGGGGGAGGTCGCGGCGGCGCGCCTCGGACTCCCGCCAGGCGGCCAGCTCCCGGAGGATCGCCAGGCCGCGCGGCTTGAGCCGGCCGCGCTGCTTGACGTTCAGGTATCGCTCGGCGTCCGCGGGGACCCCAGAGCGCAGGTCCGTCTGCATCCGACCGAACTCCTCATCAAGCCAGGGACGGCGCTTCCTCGCGTCGAGACGCGCCAGGAGCGACTCCCGGACGGGCAGGAGGTAGCGGACGTCGTCGAGGGCATAGGCGACCTGGCGCTCCGACAGGGGGCGCTTGAGCCAGTCGGTGCGCGTCTCGATCTTGTGGAGCGTTACCTGGAGCAGCCTCTCGACGAGCGGCGCGTACCCGATCGATTCCCCCAGCCCCGCGACCGCCGCTGCGATCTGTGTGTCGAAGACCCGCTCCGGGTAGGTCCCGGACCGCACCCCCAGGATCTGGAGGTCCTGCTTCCCGGCATGGGTGATGACCTCGACCGATCCGTCCCGCAGGAGGTCCCACAGCGGCGCCGGATCCGGGAGCGCCACCATGTCCACGACCGCGGCCTCCTCGGGCGTCGCCAGCTGCACGATCCCGAGCCGCGGCAGGAACGTCCTTTCCCAGACGAACTCCGTGTCCAGGGCGACGAGCCGCTCCGCGCGCGCCCGCGTACAGAACGGTGCCAGCGCATCGATCGTCGTGAGGACCGGGGGGGCGGCATCACGGGGAAGGTGCGGCGCGGCGTCCTGCACGAGGCATCGATTGTAGCCGCACGGCGCGGCTTGAGTGGTCGGTCCAAGCGGATACCCTGTCGTTTCGTGGACGAGCGTCAGGTGCGAAGGCTTCTCGACGAGGCCGAGGGGTACAGGATCCTCGGCGCGCACACCGAGGCGCTGCGCAGGATCGAGGAGGTCGAGGGAGCGGGCGGCCTGCCGGTCGAGGCGGCGTTCGCGCGTGGGGAGTATCACCGCGACCGCGGGGAGTTCGCGCCCGGTCGGGATGCGTTCCGCCGGGTGCTGGCTGCCCGACCCTCCGACGTCGAGGCCACGGTCGGCCTGGGGTGGTGCGAGAAGCGCCTGGGGAACGTTCCCGGCGCCGTACAGGCGTACCGGGAGGCGGTCTGGCGCCATCCGAACGAGCCGATCCTCCCGTACAACCTGGCGTGTTACCTGTCGCTCCTGGGGCAGCGCGAGGAGTCGCTGCAGATGCTGGAACGCGCCCTCCGGCTGCGGCCGGCCTTCCAGGTGGAGGCCCGGTCCGAGCCCGACTTCGATCCGGTGCGGGACGACCCCCGGTTCGGTGCGCTCACATCGGGGGCGTGAAAAGGGGTTCGGGGCTAGTCCCCCTTACCACCCCTCACCTTCGGGCGGGACGGCTTCCCCGCTCGCCTCCCGGACGGCCCGGGCGGTTGCTTCCGCGTTGTCGCGAGACGTCAACCCCCGTATCCCATCGGCCACCATCTCGGGGATCCCCGGGAGCGGTTCGAAATCACGCAGGACCTGTTCCATCTTCCGGCGCGCATCCGATTGCCGCGCCTCGCCTTGTGCCTCCTGGAACGCGTTCTCCGCCATGCCCTGGAGTTCCTCCAGCCTCGCCCGGGCGTCCACGGACTGCGGCCAGTTGCCGAAGTCGGCCACCTCGCGCAGCTTCGGGATGGCGTTGCGGAACCGCTTCTTGTCCAGGAACTCCTCGGCCTTGCGCAGGTTCTCCGTCAGTTCCATCTCGCGCGCCGACTGCTCGCGTCCCGCGCGCGCCGCGTCCCGCGCCAGCCCGGCCCCGGTCAGGGTTGTGCCGTTTCCCCGGAACAGGTCGTTCCCGTACCGGTCCAGGAGGAGGAAGGTCGGGAACGATGTGACGCCGCGGACGATCGCCTCGCGCTGGGCCGGATCGGAGGGGAGGGCCGTGTCCTGCGGGGCGCGCGCGTACGCGGGCGCGAGCCGCTTGACCGCCCGCTCCGCGTCCTTTGTGAGGGAGAACCGGACGTAGCGCAGACCGATCGCTCCCGGATCCGCGACGTCGGCGACATCGTCCGTGCCGGCGGCATCGTCCTCCTCGACGAAGGCAACGAGGATCGGCGTTTCGTCCCCGCCGGGCTCCGGGATCGCCTGGGTCCACTCGGGGCGGAACGACGGGGACGGGGCGACCGGATCCTGCGCGGTCGCGGCGGCTGTACATGCGAGGCACAGGACGGCGAAGATTCCAAGGACCGGTGTCTTCATTTCTTGCCTCCCTTGGAGGGCGCCCCGCGCAGGACATTCAGCGCGGAACCCGCCTTCCACCATTGAATCTGCTCGGGATTGAGCGTGTGCGCAAGCGAAATCCGTGTTTCGGCGCCGCCGTCGTGGTGGATCATGGCTTCGATGGGCTTCCCCGGCGCGAGGCGGGCCAAGCTGCGGATCGATATCCGGTCCCGCTCGCCGACGCGGTCGTAGTCGGTCCCCTCCGCGAAGGTCAGGGGGAGCACTCCCTGTTTTTTCAGGTTCGACTCGTGGATCCGGGCGAAGGAGCGGACGATCACCGCGGCACACCCGAGGTGGCGCGGTTCCATCGCCGCGTGCTCGCGGCTCGACCCCTCGCCATAGTTCTCATCCCCGATGACCACCCAGCGGACCCCCTTCCCCTTCAAGTTCCGCGCGGCCTTCGGGAACGGAACGTCCGCATCGCCGGTGAGCGGATCCCTCCCGCACCCCGCCTTCCCGGTGAACGCGTTGACCGCCCCGAGGAAGAGGTTGTCCGAGATCCGGTCGAGGTGGCCGCGAAACCGCAGCCAGGGCCCCGCCGGGGAGATGTGGTCGGTCGTGCATTTCCCCCTCGCCTTGAGTAGAACGGGCAGGCGCTCCGCATCCCTGCCGTCCCAGGCGGGAAAAGGTTCCAGGAGCTGCAGCCTCTCGCTCCCCGCCCGCACGTCGAGCGCAACGCCCGAACCGTCCGCCAGGGGCGCCTCGTAGGCGTCCTGGCCGGTGGCGAACCCCGCGGGCGGCACCTCGGGCGCGGGAGGGGGGGGATCGAGGCGGAACGTCCCGGCCTCCCCCTCGATCGGGTCCCGCAGGGGGTTCGTGTCGAGCCTCCCCGACAGGGCGTAGGCGAGGACCACCTCGGGGGAGGCGATGAACGCCAGCGTCGCGCTCGACCCGTCGTTCCGCTCGGGGAAGTTCCGGTTGAACGAGGTGAGGATCGCGTTCGGATCCCCCTTCTTGACGTCGGTCCGCTTCCACTGGCCGATGCACGGGCCGCAGGCGTTGGCGAGCACGGTGGCGCCGATCGCCTCGAGCGCCGCCAGCTGCCCGTCC
>JACQRN010000030.1 GCA_016206515.1 Planctomycetota bacterium
CCGCAGCAGGCGCCGGTCCCAGAACTTGTAGGGGATCGCGTCCTCGCACCCCGTCAGGCGCGCGATCTCGGACGGGGGATCGGCGACGATGGCCGGGACGGACGGCGACCCGGCCGAGGCAGGGGGCTGCCCCCCCTCCCGGGGTCCGGATCTCCTGCGACGACGACGCCTGCGAGCCATCGGAATGGAACGATCCGGGATTCTATCCGAGAACGGTGCGCGATCGTGGCAGTTCTATGCAGTGCATGAAAGAGCCGGGTAAGCGGTACGATGCCCCGATGCGGAACGCAGCGGGGCGCCTCGGGATCCGGATCCTGGCCGTGACCATGGCTTGCGTGCCCGCCGGTCCGGCTTGCACGTCTGAATCCGACCGCGACGTCTACCGGCTCGTGGCGAACGCCGTCGTGGGCCTGACGTGCAAAACCGACAAGGGGTCCTTCATGGGGACCGGCGCCTTCATCCATGCCGACGGGTACATCCTCACGACCACCGGGGTGCTGCCGGAGGGGGCCCGGGAGGTCCAGGTTTTCCATCCGGACCTGGGGCGCCTGGAAGCAAGGCTCGTGGGGGCCGATCCGGGCATGGAACTGTCGCTGGCGAAGGTCCCCGTGCGGGCGGAGGGTCCGGGGTATCCGTCCCTGCCGCTGGCCGATTCCGATGGCGTGCGCGTCGGGGAAACCGCCTACACGATCGGGAACACGCAGAACAGCATCCTCCTCTACGGCCGCCCCGCGTTGAGCCCCGGGATCGTCAGCGCGTGGCTGGACCTGGACGCGGGACAGAATGCACTGGCGACGTTCCGCGGAAGGATGATCGAGACGACCGCCGCGCTCAACCCGGGCGTGGACGGAGGCCCGCTCCTGGACGGAGCGGGGAACGTGATCGGCCTGCTGAGCTTCAACTACGCACCCATGCGCCGGCTCGGGACCGCCGTGCCAACCAACGCCGTCCGGGAAACGATACGGGGGTGGATCGCGAAGGATGGCGGCAACGCCGGGACGATGCCCGCCGCGCGCCCGTCCGGGGACGCGCCGTCGTTCGCGGAGGCGCTGGCGGCGGCCGGCCCGTCCATCCTCGCCCTGGAGGTCACGCGTACGGCATCCGACGCCCCCACGCCGCGGCCCGCGCGGCAGGATCCGCACGCCCCCCTCATCGAGAGGCCCGAGGGGGTCGTGACGGGCCTGGCGGTATCGAGGACCGAGATCCTGACCACCGAGTGGAACGTGCACGGGAACGTCGAGTCGATCGCCGTCCTCCTGCCAGGCGGGAGGCGGATCGCCGCCGAGATCGTCGGCTGGAACCAACCGCAGGACATTGCGCTCCTGCGCGTGGCGGAGCCCCTGCTCCGGCCAGCGACCTTCGCGGACGGAACCCCGCGCGTCGGCACGCGCGTCGCCCTGCCGGGGCGCTCCCCACACCCGGACCGGCTGACGGTCACGACGGGGATCGTCAGCGCCACGCGCCGCCGGACACGCGACCAGCACATGCAGATCGACGCGCCGGTGAACTACGGCAACGCGGGCGGACCCGTCCTGGACGGGCAGGGAAAGGTCCTGGGGCTGGTCAACCAGGTCCGGGCCCGGTCCCGCCAGTCGCAGAACTCCGGTGTGGGCTTCTGCCTGCGCGCGGACGTCGCGGTCGAGGCGCTGGAGTGGCTCCGGGGCGGCGCCAAGGTCGGAGCGGCCAGACGCCCGTTCCTGGGGGTCACGATGGCCGAGCCGCAACCGTCCCCGGGGGAGGGCGCCGCGGTGGGGGACGTCATACCCCAGGGGGGCGCCGAGAAGGTCGGGCTGGCGCGCGGGGACGTGATCCTGGAAGTCGACGGGGAGAAGATCGGCGCGTGGCAGGACCTGGTGGAGATCGTCCAGCGCAAGGAGATCGGCGAGAACATCCATGTCGTCTGGCTGCGAGGGGGGGAGCGGATGGAGGGGCAGGCCACGCTGACGGAGCGTCCGGATGAATAGGATCGCGCGTTTCCTGCTCGCACCCCTCCTGCTCCCCGTCGCCGCCCTCTGCGAGGGGACGGCAACGCCCCTGGAGGATGTGATCGACCGCGTGCTGCCGACCTTCGTCTTCATCGGCGGGGGTTCCGGCGTCGTGATCCGTGAGGACGGCACGATGCTCACCAACCATCACGTGACCGAAGGCCGCCTCCGGGACGCACAGGGTCAGCCGACGATCCTCGACGTGATGCTCTCCGGCGGACGACCCGCGCGGGCGCGGATGATCGGGACCGATCCCGTGGCCGACCTCTCGCTGCTGCGGATCCTCACGGACGAGCCGATGGCGTATGCCCCCTTCGCGGATACCGAGTCCATCGAGCCGGGCGAGACCGTCTTCGCCATCGGGAACCCGTTCAACCTCGGACGCCCCTCGGCCCAGCCGACGGTCACGCTCGGCGAGGTCAGCGCCAACCGCGCGATTTACGACAACCACCGCGACGGCATCATGATCGACGCGCCGATCAACCCGGGGAACTCCGGAGGCCCGACCTTCAACGAAAGGGGGGAGTTTGTCGGCATCAATACGACCATCGCCACGCGCTTCGGAATCCGGGCGAACACGGGGGTCGGCTTCGCGATCCCCGCGCACGTGATCCGGCGCCTCCTCCCCTCGCTGGAGGCCGGCGGCGTCATCCGCCACGCCGACCTCCCCGCGGGACTCCAGCTCGACCCGACCGGGGCCTGGGGAAGCGGCGCGCGCATCGCCAAGATCCCCGACGGAAGCGGCGCTGCGGAGACAGGACTCGCCGTCGGCGACGTGATCGAGCGGATCGGGGGCCTGCGCATCCTCTCGGCGATGGACGCGCGGATCCGCATGCAGTCGTACCCCTCCGGGGCGACGGTGCCGGTGCGGGTGCGCACCGCCGCGGGCGAGACCCGGGAGACCACGCTGCACCTCGGGGATCTCCCCCCGCCGCAAAGCGCACGGCTCGGGGTCGTCCTGGACCCGGCGAGCGCGCGCCCCACCGTCGCATCCCTGACCGAGGGGGGCGCCGCCCAGAAGGCGGGCGTGCAACCGGGCGACGTCATCCTGCGGATCGGGCGCCAAGCGGTCCCCACGGGCCAACACCTCATCGCCCTGCTGCACAGAATGCGAGGCGGGCAGACGGTGCCGATCGTCGTGGGGCGCGGCGGGGAGGAGTTGACGTTGCGGGTAACCCTGGGTTCCGAGAGCGGCGACCCGCGAATTCCAGACCCGGAACCCTCCCCCCCGCCTCCTCCCGACGGGAACGAATAAACCGCGGATCCGGGCCCTCAGTGCCGGAAGTGCCTCTCCCCCGTCACGACCATCGCGACCCCGGCGGCGTCCGCGGCGGCGAAAACCGCCTTGTCGCGGATCGAACCGCCGGGCTGGATCACGGCGGCGATCCCGGCCTTCGCAGCGCGCTCGATCCCGTCGGGGAACGGGAAGAACGCGTCCGAGGCGAGCGCGGATCCCTCCGCGCGAGCGCCCGCCTTGCGCACGGCGATCTCCACGGCATCGACCCGGCTCATCTGGCCGGAGCCGACCCCCACCAGGCGCGAGTCCGACGCCAGGCAGATGGCGTTCGACGTCACGAACCGGCACGCCGTCCACGCGAAGGCGAGGTCGCGCCAAGCCGCCTCCGAGGGCGTCGCCTTCGTCACACACCGCCACGCCTCGCGCGGAACCCTCGGGACGTCCCTCTCCTGGACCAGGAAACCGCCCGACAGGGACCGGACGTCCCACGCGTCGGGCGTCCCCGGTACCGCGAGCACCCGCACCGACCGGCCCCATTTCGGCCCCGCGCGCAGGAGATCGATCACCGCGGAATCGACGGAGGGTGCCACGATCCCCTCGAGAAAACGCTCCTGCGACAGGAGCGCGCGGATGAAGGGGACGTCCACCGGCCGATTGCACCCTACGACCGACCCGAACGCGCTCACCGGATCACCCGCCCACGCCCCGTCGAGCGCCTCGGGGAGCGTCGCGGCCTCCGCGAGGCCGCACGGGTTCGTGTGCTTGATGACGGCGACGGTGGGGCGCGAGAAGGCGAGCGCGGCGCGCCACGCGGCCTCCAGATCGAGGTAGTTCGTGTACGAGGGGTCCTTGCCCGACAGCAGCGCCGCCCCCGCAATCCCGCCGCCCCCCCCGCGCGCGTAGAGCGCCCCGCGCTGGTGGGGGTTCTCACCGTACCGCAGGACGCGCGCCCTCCTCGCGCCGAGTGCAAGCGTCTCGGGGAGCGGCTCGCCGGAGCGGCGCTGAAAGTACGCGAGGATCGCCGCCTCGTACCGGGCGGAGCGGGCGAAGGCGTCGAGGGCAAGCGACTCCCGGAAGGAAATCTCGCCCGAGGTCCCCTCCCGCAGACGCGAGAGCACATCCGTGTAGCGCGCGGGATCCGCGACGACCAGGACGTGGCAATGGTTCTTCGCCGCCGAGCGGAGCATGGAGGGGCCGCCGATGTCGATCTGCTCGACGACCTCCTCGTGCGCGGCCCCCTTCGCGACGGTCTCCTCGAAGGGATAGAGGTTGACGCACACCAGGTCGATCGCGCCGATCTTCCGCCCGGCCAGGAGCGCCAGGTCGCCGGGGACATCGCGCCGCGCCAGGATCCCGGCGTGGACCGCGGGGTGCAGCGTCTTCACACGCCCGCCGAGAACCTCACCGAAGCCGGTCAGGTCACCGACCTCGACAACCTTCAACCCCGCGTCGCGGAGCGCCTTCGCGGTCCCCCCCGTCGAGAGGATCTCCCACCCGAGCGCCGCGAGCCCCCGGCCGAATTCCGCCAGGCCCGTCTTGTCCGAGACCGAGAGGAGGGCGCGCACCGGTACGGGGCGCATTGTATGCCGACGCGCCCTTTCCCGCAGGGGGCGCGTCTTTCCCGCGCGTTATAGTTCGTGGGTGCCCCCGCGTGAGGATGCACAATCGCCGGACGCGCGCAGGACCTTCTCGGACCTGTACGAGACGCACGGCACGGCGGTGTTCAACTTCCTGCGCAGGTTCCTCCCGCGCGGGAACGGGGCGGACGACTGCTTCCAGGAGACGTTCGCGCGGCTCTGGCGAATGCTGCCCCGCTACCGCGAGGAGGGGCGCGGCCGCGCCTTCCTCCTGACGATCGCGAGGAACGTGGCGCTCGACCACCTGGAGCGGCGCAAGCGCGACCGCGACGCGACCGCGACGCTCGCCTTGGACGGCGAAGGCATGCACTGGGACGAGGCTCCGGGAGTCTCCCAGCAGGAGATCTCCGCGATCGTCCGCGCGAAGATCGCCGAGTTGCCGGAGTCCCAGAGGGAGACATTCCTCCTGTACCGGTACGACAACCTCTCCTACGCGGAGATCGCGAGGATCCAGGGGGTGGGGGTCAAGACCGTGGAGAGCCGCCTGTACCGGGCGATGAAGCAGCTCGGGCGCTCGCTACGGCCGTACCGCCACCTCTCGGAGGAGGAGTCCCCCCGATGAACTGCGAGGGCGCGCAGGTGGCCTGGGCGCGGCGGCTCCGCCGCGCCCTCGGCGCGGACGAGGCGGCGGATCTCGACCGGCACGTGGGGACCTGCCCGGCGTGCCGCGCCGACGTCGAGGAGGCGGAAACCGCGTGGCGCGTGGCGCGGCACGAGGAGGAGCGCCCGGTCCCCGCGGGGGTGCGCGAGCGCGCGCTGCGGGTTCCCGACGAGGCGCCCCGGATCGGCGCCTCCGTGCCGGCGCGGCCTTCGGGGACGCTGCGACGGATCGCCTGGACCGCCGCGGCCTGCCTCCTCGCGGCGGCGGCGGTCGGAGGGGCGCTGGCGACCTACCACCGTGGCCCCGGCTGGCTGCGCGGCCTCCTGGGCAGAAGCGGCACCTCGCCCGGCGGCGGGGAGGAGGCGCCGACACACGACCCGTTCCCCCTGCCGGAGGTCGCCCTGCACTCCCTGGACGGGTGGCCCGGCGCGGGAGGCGCGCCCCCGGCGGATCGCATCGCGTGGATGTCCGACCTCGACGCGGCGCGGGAGTTCTCCCGCTACAGCGCCCTCCCGATCCTGTACTTCGTCTGCGACGAGGGGTCCGCCGCGAGCCGGCAGACGGAGGAATCGCTGCGCGAGGGCGCGGCGGTGCGCGCCTCGCGCGACTTCCTCTGCGTGCGGCATACCCCCGCCGAGTACCGCCTGGGCCTGCGCCTGCACGCGATCCCGACCTTCTTCATCTTCGAGCCGGACGGGGACCTCTTGTACATCTCCAGCGGCGCGGTCGATGCCGGGACCCTCCAGGGGACGCTCCTGGCGGCGCGGCAATTGGGGCAGTTCCCGACGGGCGCGCGGTTCCTCGACCTGCGGCGCAGGATCGAGGAGGCGCGCGGGCTATACGTACAGAAGCGGTTCGGGGAGGCGCACGCGCGAGCGCGCGACGTCGTCGAAGGCTCCGGCACCGCGCTCCTGCGGCAGGACGCCGGGGCGGTCCTCGCGGCGATCGACGCGTACGTGCGGTCCAAGCACGCCTTCGCCCGCTCACTGGTGGCCAACGGCGAAAACGAACGCGCCCGCGCGTTCTACGCGGCGATCCTGAAGGAGTTCGGCGGCCTCCCGATCCACGCCGAGCTGCGCGCCGAGATGGAGGCGCTCCCACCCGAATAGTCGCGGGGTCTCTGCTACAATCCCGCTCCGCTGCGGGAGTAGCTCAGCGGTAGAGCGCAACCTTGCCAAGGCGATCCGGCGCTTTCGGACGCAACGTGATTTACGACGCAACCATCGGACACCCCTGCCGGTTGCGTCGGAATCGCATCGGACGCCACGGGACGCGAAATGCCCTGTTTGGACCCCGCGTTGGCACACCGGTGGCACATGAATCGGCGATGCGGCGCGTGGCGCGAGGTATGATGCCGTCGTGAACTACGAGGCGCGGTTCGAGCAGAAGCCCGGCGTCTGCGGCGGCGAGCCCGTCCTCAAGGGGACCCGCGTGACGCTGCGGACGGTCCTGGCGTCCCTCGCCGAGGGGGCCACGGTCCAGGAGATCCTCGCCGACTTCCCGCCCCTCACCGAGACGGACGTGCGGGCCGTCATCGCGCGGGAGGTGTCATGACGACAGTCCTGGATCGCATCACGTTCGATCCGGCCATCATGGGCGGGCGCGCCTGCCTGCGCGGCTTGCGCATTCCCGTCTCCGTGATCGTGCGGCAGGTCGCGCACGGGGCCACGGTGGAGGATGTGCTCGAAGGGTACCCGGACCTCGAACGCGAGGATGTGCAGCAGGCCCTCGAATACGCCGCATGGCTGACCGAGGAGCAGGTCTCCG
Organism: Planctomycetota bacterium; assembly: GCA_016206515.1. GTDB lineage: Bacteria > Planctomycetota > SBBH01 > SBBH01 > JACQRN01 > JACQRN01. The sequence goes on from JACQRN010000030.1 coordinate 7,228, forward strand.
GCCCCTCGACCCCATCACGTGCGATTCCTCGTTGATGCCGCCGTCGACGTGCGCGTCGCGCGGTGGCTCGCGGGCCAGGGGCACGACGCCGTACACCTGCGGGACCGCGGATGGCTGCGGATGCAGGACCGCGACATCTTCGCGCAGGCCGCGCAAGAGCGTCGGATCGTCCTGACGTTCGACCTCGATTTCGGGGAGATCGCCGCCTACGCGGGGCAGCTCAAGACCGGGGTGGTCGTCCTGCGCGTCCACGATACGCGCGACTCATTCGTCACGCGGCGCCTGGGGGAGGTGCTCGCCAGTGTCGCCGCCGCACTGGAGCGCGGCGCCGTGACGGTCATCGAGGACACGCGGCATCGCGTCCGGGAGTTCCCGCCGGCGAGGTAGCGCGATGACGGGGCGCGTACTGACCGAGCGCCTCGCGCAGGGTCGGTGAGGGGGGGTGGGGGGAGATGCGAGATTCGTGGCCGAGCAAAGGATCTTCACTGCGTCCTCCCAGTGCGCGGGGTATTTTACGAAGGGCTGTGGAAAACGAGTGTTCTCCGACCATGAGTGAACTCGCGCTGGCTCAGGATGTGCTCCACCATCTGCCACACCGTCATGCCGTTTTCGCGCTCATGGTCGCCAGCGGCACCCCGCAGAGCCGCGCCTACGCGACGGCGTACGACAGGATGCATGACAGTACGGCACGCTCGCAGGGCTCGAAACTGGCAGCGAAGCCCAACGTTCAGAGGGCCATAGAGCGCATCCACGAGACGATCCGTGCGTCCATCCTCCAGGGATACGTGGAAAACGCAGGTCGAGCTCTCCAGACCGTCCTGGACATCATGAACGACGAGCGCGCCCGCCCCGTAGACCGCCTCCGGGCAGCCCAGGACATCCTCAATCGCGCCGGAGTTGGCGCTTCGCAGAAAGTCGAGACCAGCGCCAGCCGTGGTCCGAGCGCCCCTGTATTCAGCGAACCGCTGGCCGAGCGGATCCGGCGCGTCGACGGGATGCGAAAACTGCTTGAGGCGCGCGCGCCTTCCAAGCTGGATACCTGACCACCACGGCGGCGGGTAGCCGGACCGCCCCCGAGACGTTGGCGCCTCCGACCAATCTCTGGTGTGGTCGCTACCGGATGGGGCTGAAGAGTTTGCCGAGGCGGACCCCGAGGATCCTGGCCCAGTCGCGAAGCGTCAGGACGGTCGGGAGTCGGTGCCCGTTCTCGACCATCGACACGTACTCGACGGTCACATGGAGCCGATCCCGGATGTGGGCCTGCCGTAGATGGGATGAGAGGCCGGTCCCCCATTGCGCAGTACCGCCGAGGCGGGCTGCAATCTGGGTCGGGGTCGCGACGGGCGCGCCCCACAGAGAAGGGAGACCGGCCGTGGGAAAGGA
>JACQRN010000340.1 GCA_016206515.1 Planctomycetota bacterium
AGCCCCGCCAGGGGGGTCACCTGGCTGCCGCGGAAGAACCCGGGGCCGACGCCGCCCGTGTCGAACACCGACGGGCCGAACGTCTCCGCGCTGGGGGGGAAGTCGGCGGGCACGGGGGACTCGTCGAGGGCGTCCAACCCCGTCTGGAGGGGGACATGCAGAGGATCCGCCCCCTCCGTGTCGGCGGCGCGCGCCAGCACGACCTGCCCGTCCCAGGGGGACGGGACCGTACCCGGCATGGCGATCGGCTCCGGCAACGTCACCACGCCGACGCGCTCCGTCCCGGCGGCCTCGAAATGCGCCTGCGTCGTGAGACAGACGGTGCGCGCGACCCGCAGGGAGGCGCGGACGTTCGCGGCGGCGAATACGGCCCCCCCGTCGAACCGGACGAGCCCCAGCGCCTCCACGTCGAAACCGCCCCGCGGCATCAGGGAGAGTTCCGTCGTCGGCAGGGTGACATCGAGCTTGTCGAAGCGGCGCAGCGCGACGGGGTCCGGGTTGAACTTGTTCAGCAGCGTGTTCGGATTCGTCGCCGCGTCCACGAGGTCCGCCTGGATCTCCGTGATCCCGGCCGGGAGCGTCCGCAACCAGGAGCGCCATTCGGCCCAGGTCTCGAACGGGTCGGTCGCGCGGCGCGAGATGACGGCGGCGGCCAGGGCGCGCGCCGTGGCGGGGGGAACCGACGCGGTGACGCGGGTCATCGGGTTGCGATAGCGGATGACCGGGCCCTCGATGTCCTCGGCCGTGTTGAAGCCGACGACCTTCTCGGCGTCGCCGGAGACCCCGAAGAGCGCCTCCTGGGCGGCCGGTTCCGCCGAGGCGAGGGTGTCGGGGGGGCGGCCCGGGTCCTGTACGCCGGGGAGCTGTCCGGAGGCGTCCCACAGCGGCGACACGACGTCCGGGTCCACGGGAGCCCCGACGGCCACGTAGGGGCGGACGGCCGCCCACTCCGCATCCGTGAGCCCCCCGGGCGGCGGGCCGATCATCTCCTCGATCCGCGTGAAGCGGCCTCCCGGCAGGGCCGCGCGCCGGGCGGCGATATCGGCCCCGCGGCCGGCGATCGGGTCCGGGACCCCGTCCGCCGCGGCGATCGCGACGCCCAGCTGGTCCATGACGCGGCCGAAGCGCCCCGGCCCGGGGGCGGGGCCGGCGTCGTCGGGGAGGTTCAGGTCGATGCGCCCGTTGGCGTCCCGGATCCGCAGGGTGAACGTGTCGCCGAAGGGGGCGTACGTCCCCCGCAGGCGGCCGGTCCAGGCGGAATGGAATCCGCTTCCGTCACGATCGTGCAGGGCGGGGTCGAACCCGTCCGGGGACGGTGGGGGGGTGTAGCGGCCGTCCAGCGTCCCCCCGTCGAGGAACAGCTCCCCGTGCGCATAGGAGGGGTTGTGGCACGCCCCCAGGGGGAGCCGCGGATCGTCGCGGAACGTCCAGTCGTCGGTGCGATTGGCCGCCGTCGGCGCCGCGGGGATCGAGAGGGACCGGCCGAGACGGGCGGCGGCGTACTCGACCCCTGCGCGGGACAGGAGGTGCGCACGGGCCCCCTCCAGGGTCGTCCGTGCCATGATCGATACGCTCCGGGTGGTCACGACGAAAAGAACGGCGAGGAGCGCCAGCAGGGTCACGATCCCCGTCACCAGAAGCAGGACGATCCCGCGGGGGGAGGGGGCGCGCATCACTCGCCCTCCCGCTCGACCGGCGCCAGCGCCTGCGCCAGCGTCGCCTCCGGGACGAGTCCGCTCACCGCGAGCATGGAGGCAAGCCAGAGCGCCTCGCGCGTCCGCCCGGCCCGTGTGGCGGCCGAGCACTCGGCCAGCAGCGCCGTGGCGTGCGCGCGCGCGGCCGGGGGGGGCGCGGACTGCGGGAACGGGGGGAGCCCGGCGGCGGCGTACGCCGTGTAGCCGGTCGGGACGTCCACCACGCCACCCGGGGTCCTGGCCCGGACCGTCCCGTCGCGCACATGCACCGAGCAGGCGGCGCGTCCGTCGGGCAGGCGGGCGACACGCACCTCGAAGCGGGTGCCGACGACGACCATATCGAGCGCCTCCGTCTCGACGACGAAGGCCCCCTTGCCACGCCCCCGGGGCGTCTCGACGTCGAGGGTGCCGGATTCCAGGCGGACGCGGCGCCGCTCTCCCGCCAGGATCCGCGCATCGCTCACGACCGCGCCCGCATGCAGGCGCAGGACGGTTCCATCCCGCAGGGAGAGCGACAGGGGGGCCGGCGCGCGGACGGATCCGGACCCCAGGCCGTCCGTCCGCCACGGTCCCCAGAGGGCGATCCCGATCGTCGCGACCCCCACCCCACAGGCGGCGGCCGCGGCCAGGGTCCGCCCGCGGCCACGCCGCACGACCGGTCCGGGGATCGTATCGTCCGCCCGGGAGAGCACCCCCAGGGCCCAGCGGCACCCCTCGCAGTCCGCCAGATGCGCCAGCATCCCCGCCACCTCGTCGGCCGGCAGGGCGCCGCTCCAGAGGGAGGTCAGACGCTCGTCACCCGGACAGTCCGACGGGAGGCTCATGGTCCAGTCTCCTCCGGTCCCCGCCCGGGATCAGGCGAAATCCGCCCGAATCTCGCGCGACCGCGCCCGCTCCGCGAACAGGGCATTCGCGGAACGCTTTTCAATCCGGGTCCGTCACGTTCGCCTTCGCTGTTTCCGGGGGCGTCGGATCCGGCTCCGTGGGCTTCCGGCCTCGCGTCTTCTCCCCGGTCTGGGTTTCCGCCTCCTGCCGCCTCTGGATCTTCCGTCCGGCGCGAGGCGTCCGGCAAGGGTATTCGGACCGGCTCCAAAGATCAGGAGATTCCTGCGGGGTTCCCGAACACCTCGGCCAGGACGAAGGCGCGCTGCAGGGGCGTCCAGTCGGCGCGGTCGAGGATCGTCGCGAGGGGGATCCTCTGCGCGGTGCGCGTGACGGTGCTCGGGGCGGATACCTGGAGCAGGGACGATGCGGACGCGTGGGATTCGGAGACGGTCTGCTTCGGTGCGGGACGCCACGAGGCCGACGCGGGGCGCGGCGCGGGCTCGATGACGACGGCCCGGGGGATCTCCTGCTCCGCGGTCGGTACCGCCGCGGTCGGTACCGCCGCGGCCGGGACCGGCGCGGCCGGGACATGGATCCCGATCGCGGCGAGCGCCTCGCGCATGGCGTCCATCTGCGCGTCTCCGGAGGCGTCGGCGACCGGCGCCGGAACCCGCCGTCCCTGGCGCAACGCGCGGCGGGCCTCCAGTTCGCGCCGGCGCTGCCGCATCCGCGCGTCGTACGCGGTCGGGGAAGGCTCCTGGGACGGCTCCTCGACCTGTTCATCCACTGCCAGCGGCATTGGCTCGGCGTCGTCCTGCGCCTGCACGCGCATGGGCCGGAGCGCCGGGTCGGCCTCGGAGGGGAGCCGTCCGGTCCGCCGGTATTCCTCCTGGACCTTCCGGACCTTCCGGACGACCTTCGCGATCTCGTTGAGGATCGGGACGACGACGAAGAGGATGAGCGGGATCGCGATCTTCAGGATCGTCTCGAGGTCCATGCCGCGGTTCATCGGCGTGCCCCGGCGCTACCGCGCGCGGTGCCCCTCGTCGCCGCTGGGTTTCGCAATCGACCCGCGCATGTCGGTATCCGCCTGGATGTTCTTCATCCGGTAGAAGTCCATCACCCCGAGGTGTCCGCTCGTGAACGCCCCTGCGATCGCCTGCGGGATCCCCGCCTCGGCGAGCACCACCTTCGCACGGTTCTCCTCGACGAGCGCGCGCATCTCCTGCTCGCGCGCGATCGCCATCGACTTGCGCTCCTCCGCCTTCGCCTGGGCGACCCGCTTGTCCGCCTCGGCCTGCTCGGCCTGGAGCTTCGCCCCGATGTTCTCCCCGACGTCGACGTCGGCGATGTCGATCGAGAGGATCTCATAGGCGGTCCCGGCATCGAGCCCCTTCTTGAGCAGCGTCTTCGAGATCATGTCGGGGTTCGCCAGGACCTCCGAGTGGCTCGCGGCCGAGCCGATCGTCGTGACGATCCCCTCGCCCACCCGCGCGATCACGGTGTCCTCCCCGGCGCCGCCGACGAGCCGGTCGCGGTTCGTGCGCACGGTGACGCGCGCCTTCGCCTTCAGCTGGATGCCGTTCATGGCGACCGCGTCGATCGTCGCGCGCGGGTTGTTGGCCGACGGGCAGTCGATCACCTTCGGCGTGACGCTCATCTTGACCGCCTCCAGGATGTCGCGCCCGGCGAGGTCGATCGCGCAGGCGCGCGGGAACGACAGCTCGATCCCCGCCTTGCTCGCGTTGACGAGCGCCCGCACGACCGCGAGGACGTTTCCCCTCGCCAGGTAGTGGGTTTCGAGGTCGTTGGAGATGATCGGGAGCCCGGATTTGACCGCCATCACGCGCGCGTCGACGATGACCAGGGGGTTCACACCGCGGAACCACTTCATGACGATCAGTTCCAGAAGGCCGATCGGTGCCCCCGAGGAGCGGGCCCGGATCCATAGCTTGATGAACGAGAAGATCGAGAACAGCAGGACGATCGAGACGAGCCCGGCGACCCCCATCAGCCACGGTAGTGCCTTCATGCGCCTTTCCTCCCTCTTCCGCGCGTCGGCGCGGCTACGTTTCCCTCACGACCACCTGGTACCCCTGCGTCCGGAGCACCCGGACCCGTTTCCCTTCGTCGATCATCCCGGGTTCCGCCATGGCGTCCAGCTTCTCCCCGTCGATCATGACGACCCCCGCCGGGCGCAGGGTCGAGTGCACCACCCCTTCCCTGCCGACCAGCGCCTTCGGCGGCTCCGTGACCGATTGGTACCCCGCCCCCTGGGTGAACTGCGTTTGGAGCGCCAACCGGTTGATCCCCCCGACCAGGATCTTCGGGATCGTGACGATCGAGAACACCAGGAGCGACGTCGACACGACCCAGCGGTCGTGCTGGTACCCGCACGCCAGGGCCCAGAGCATCGTGAGCCCCCCCAGGAGCCCCACGACGACCCCGGGGACCACCAATTCCAGCAGGAGCAGGACGAACCCCCCGGAGTAGATCGCCAGGAGCGTCGCCACCGGCAGGTCGGGCAGGATTCGTTCGACGAGCGTCATGCGTCGGCGCGCACCACGATCCGGGTCCCTTCCACGCGCGTGATTGTGACGGGGGTTCCCTCTGGGAGGAAGTCCCCGTCGCTGACCGCATCGAGGACCTCCTCCCCCAGCCGGATCTTCCCGCTCGGATGCAGCGGCGTGATCGCCTTCGCCTTCCGGCCGACGAGATCCCCCTGCGCCGGGATGAGCCGTTGCGGGGCCGGCGGCGTCTCCAGGATCATCCGCCGCGCCCCCGGGAGCCTCGGGACGATCGCGATCAGCCCCAGGAACCCGACCAGGGAGAGCCCGACCGCGCCCAGGATGCGCGCAGCCGCGAGCGGCAGCTCCTTCATCAGCGCGCCGATCCCGCCGCTGACCGGCTGCATCGTCGCCAGGGCGAGCGCCACGACCATCAGAGCGATCCCGGCGATCCCCGTCACCCCGAACCCGGGGATCAGGAAGATCTCAACCGCCAGGAGCGCCGCGCCCCCCAGGAACAGGAACAGCTCCCAGTACTCCACGTACCCGCCGAGGTAGTGCGCGAAGAGGAGCGCCCCGAAGCAGGCGAGCGCGGCGAGCCCCGGGATCCCGAATCCGGGATGAGAGAACTCCGCGTAGAGCCCCATCAGCCCGACCGCCAGGAGGAGCATCGTGATGAGCGGCGAGGTGATCCAGGCGATGAGCCTCTCCGACCAGAGCGGCGCGAGGCGTCGCGCCTGGTCGGCGGGGATGCCAAGGTGCCGGTATAGGGCGGAAAGGTTCGCGACCACCCCCTCCGCGAGCCCGTGATCCTTCGCCTGGAGCGCCGTGAGCGTCACGATCTCCCCGCGCGGGGAGAGGATCCTCGACTCGACCTCGGCGGGGGAGAGCCCCGCGTTCGCCAGGTCCCGGTCGCTCAAGACCCGGGGCAGGTCGGGGTGCCGCTCGGGGTGGAGCAGCTCGTGGACCTCCAGGTTCTTGTCGACCATCCCCTCCGCCAGGGCGACCGGGTAGCCGTGGAGTTCCGCCAGCGAGTGCATCCGGGCGACGACCGGCCGGACGTACTTCTCCGGCAACTCGACGCCGGTCCCGCCCGGCCCGCCGGGCATGACCGGGATGCAGTCGCCGATCTCGGTCCCCTCGCGCATCACCAGCCGGTCGCACGATAAGGCGATCAGCGCCCCGGCCGAGAGCGCCCGGGTCTTCACGAAGGCGATCTTGTTCGGGATCGGGGCGGACTGGATCAGCTCCGAGATCTCCAGCGACTCGATCAGGAGCCCCCCGGGGGTGTCGAGTTCCAGGATCAGGGTCGGATACCCGTCCGCCTGGCACTGCCGCAGCGCGCGGCGGAGGAACTCGAGCAGGTCGCTCCCGATCACGCCGCTGACCGGGACCACGTACGCCGGCCCCATCGCCACCGGCGGCTCCGGCAGGTCCCCGGGATTCTCGGGAAGCACCGGGTCCGCCCTCGCCGCGAGCAGGGAGAGCGACGCCAGGGCCGCCGCCAGGGTCACGCGCCTCATCGCGCCCAGTCTATCCGACCCAGGATGGCCCCACAGATGGACCGTTGTTTGACCCGCCATGGTTCGCGAACCCGCCGGAGCGGTTCGCAGGTGCGCCCGAACGCGCTAGGATAGAATCCGTTCGTCGGTGGGGGCGTAGCTCAGTTGGGAGAGCGCGACAATGGCATTGTCGAGGTCGAGGGTTCGACTCCCTTCGCCTCCACCAGTAGGTCTTTCCGGGCGCCCGGAGGCGCCCGCTCCGACTTGAAAGAGGCGAAGGGAGTCGAACGGGCGCGCGCGGCCCCGAAGGGGTCGAGGCGCCTGGATGGCGCCGAGAGTCCGAAGGATCCACCTCCGCCCCGCACGTTTCCTGCGGGGCGGAGGTAGACGCGCGCCCAGGCCCGGAGGCGCGAGGCATGGATGCCGAGCGCCGGAGGGCAAATCCCCCCCTCGGCAGAATGTCCTATCCCAGCAGGTTCAGCGCGTTTCCCGCCAGCGCGTTGCGTTGGGCGAGGACGGAGAACTGCGCTTGCGACCGGATGCGCGCGGCGATGAATTCGGCGATCGAACGGGCGAAGTCGGTGTCGGCGATGGAGCTCTCGGCGGCGGCGAGGTTCTCGCGGGCGATCGAGAGGGTATTGACGTTCGAGTCGAACGCCTGCCGCTCGAGGGCGCCCAGGCCGCCGCGCGAGCGCGCGACGTCGGCGATCGCGGCATCGATGATGCGAGAGGCTCCCCCGGCGTCGTTGCGCAGGTCGTAGGCTCCGCCGCGCGAAAGCTGCGACAGCCCCCCGGGCGCCTCGGCGAGCCCGAGGTCGCTCGTGCGGACCCCGTGGATGCCGAACCGGATCCGCTCGTTCGGGTTCGTCCCCTCGCCGGTCTGGACGCTGGTTCCCCCTCCGGCGATCGTGAAGCGGTAGGTCCCGGCCCCCGTCCCGTCCGCCAGGAGCGCCTCCCCTTCGAGTGCCCCCGTCTGGAAGAAGATCCGGTTCCCGCGCGAGGAGACCGCCTCGCCGGAGACGGTCGCCACGATGTCGGTTCCCGCGGTGCGTCCCTCCGTCACCCCCGAGAGCGTTCCCGACTCGTTCCGCAGGTTGACGAACGACGCTGATCCGTACCCGGTCGAGCTCACGACGCCGGTCGTCGCGTCCGCCTGCACGCCGGTCGACTCGCGCACCGCGTTGATCGCCTCGGCGGTCTCCTCGCGCGTGGCGCCATCGGCGACCGTGACCGCCTCGGTCCCCAGGGATCCCGTGACCTGGAACGTCGCCGCCCCGGCCTGCACGGCGGCGATCGTCCCGCCCGCCTGCGCCTGCGTGGAGGCGGCGCTCACGTCGACCTCGAACGTCGTGCCGCCCGGGGCGATCTCGGCGCGGTTCACCTCGATCCGCCGGAAGGCGGCGTCCACGTTCCGCCGGAGGAAGTCCTGTGTCCCGTCGAGAAGGCGTTCCCCCGCGAAGTCGGTCGTCCCGGCGATCCGGTCGATCGACCGCAGGATTCCGTCGAGCTCCTGCTGGTTCGCGTCGACCTCGGTGTCCAATAGGGACCCGTCCGCGGACGAGAGGGCCAGTTCCTTCGCCCGGACCAGCAGCTGGCTGACCTCGGCGATTCCCTCCTCGGCGACGCGGACGACGGACGACGCCCGCTGGGTGTTGCCGATCGCCTGTTCGACCCCCGCCAGTTGCGCGCGGAGGGACTCGGAGATCGCCAGCCCCGCCGGGTCGTCGGCGGCGCGGTTGATTCTTCGCCCGGAGGAGAGCCGCTCCCCGATGCGCGAAATTTCGAGGAGATTCCGTTGGAGCGCCTGGATTCCAGAATCCCCCCCGAGCCGACCGACGAATGCCATGGCTACTCGACTATACCCCGCGCCAGGGCGTGGAGCTCCTCGTCCGAGAAGACGTGGTTGGTCTTCTTGGCGGCGTTGAACAGGCGCGTCACGAGGTCGTCCGACGCCCCGTACCCGTTCTTTTCGAGCCAGAAGACGACGTTCGAGCGGCCGCTCATCGGGCCGACCCGGATCCTCTGCTCGAGGCCGAACTCGTCGGCGGGGACCCCGGAGTAGACGCGGTTGGCGAGCCAGGTGTCGTTCTTCTTGAACGCCTTGATGACCGCCGCGGCGTGAACCCCCGTCCCGGTCTCGAAGGCATCCTCGCCGAAGACCGGGTAGTTGCGCGGGACCGGCACCTTGCAGGCGCGCGACACCTCCCGGACGTACTCCGGGAGCGCGCGCAGGTCGCGGTCGATCCAGCCGAGGAGCTTGAGGTTCACCAGGAGGAGGTCCATCGCGGTGTTCCCGACCCTCTCCCCGATCCCGAGCGCCGTGGCGTGGACGCGCTGGGCCCCCGCCTCGATCGCGGCGATCGTGTTCGGGATCGCGAGGTTCCGGTCGCTGTGGCCGTGCCAGTTGATCTTCACCTCCGGGTTGAGCCGGTCGACGAGCCGCTTCGCCCAGGAGACGAGGGAGCGGGCCCCCTCGGGCGTCGCGTGGCCGACCGTGTCGCACAGGCAGATCATCGAGGCGCCGTGGCCGATCGCCTCCGAGTAGAGGATCTCCAGGGCCTTCGGGTCCGCGCGCGTGGTGTCCTCCGTGACGTACATGCACGGGAGGTTGTTCGCCCGGCAGAAATCGACCGCCTCGCGCGTGTGCCTCACCATCGTGCCCAAGTCCCATCCCTCGACGTACTGGCGGATCGGGGACGACCCGATGAAGACGTCCGCGACGATCGGGATCCCGACCTTCTGCGAGATCTCCGCGATCGGCTCGATGTCGGTCTTCACGGTGCGCGCCGCGCAGCTGATCTGGATCTTCATCTTCGCGGCGACCTTCTCGCGCGCGAGCCTCTCGGCGTGCGCCGCCGCGTGCGGCCCCGCCCCGGGGAGCGCGATGTCGCACGCGTCGATCCCGAGCCGCTCCATGAGGTGGAAGATCCGCAGCTTCTCGTCGATCGTCGGGTTCGTCACCGACGGCGACTGCAGGCCGTCGCGGAGCGTCTCATCGTCGAACTCGATCCGGAACGGCGGTTTCCTCGCCCCGTCCACCGTGTTCCAGTCGTAGATGAGCCCCTCGCGCGAATCCGTCACGCCTTCGTTATATAACCCTCTCC
>JACQRN010000342.1 GCA_016206515.1 Planctomycetota bacterium
GAACCCCTCCCAGGAAGCCCCACAACGAGGATGATCGAGGAGGTCGGATCGGGTGAGGACGCCCGTCAGCAAGTGCAGCAACCCCGCGTCCCGGAAGTAGATCTTGGGAGACTTCACCTGGCGCTTGCCGAGGTTCTCGTGCCACGGGGGCAGGATCCGCACCAGGAACGTGGAGGCGAGGAAATCGAGGTAGCCCCGCACCGTCTTGTCCGACACCCCGAAGGACCTCGCCAGATCCGACGCGTTCCAGATTTGGCCGTGGACATGCGCCAGCATCGTCCAGAACCGCCGCATCGTCTCCGGCCCCCCCGGTGAACCGAGCATCGGCAGATCGCGCTCCAGGTAGGTCCGGACCAGGGCGCGCCGCCATTCGACGCTCGCCGCCTCGCTCCGCGCCAGGAAGGAACGGGGGAACCCCCCGCGCAGCCAGAGCCGATCGATGGCTCGCGCCCCGACTTCCCCGAGATCCAACCCGTCCAGTTCGTGGTACACGACCCTGCCGGCCAGGGATTCGGAAGACCGGTTCAACAGCTCGGGCGACCCGCTCCCGAGCACCAGGAAGCGGGCCGGTGTCCCCCGGCGGTCGGACAGCACTCGAAGCGCCGGGAACAGGTCCGGACGGCGCTGGACCTCGTCCAGGATCACCGTGCCGCGCAGGCCCTCCAGCGCGGCCATCGGTTGCGACAGCCGGTCGAGATCCCGGCTATCCTCCAGATCGAAGCGATGGACCGCCCCGGGGAGCCCCCGCGCGACCTCGGCGGCCAACGTGGTCTTGCCCACCTGCCGGGGACCGACGATCCCCACCACGGGGTAGGACTCCAGGAGACGGCGCACCTCCCGGACCTGGGCGGGGCGGCGGATCACGTGCAAATCATACCGTGAAATTCCGGATCATTAATCCGTATTTTCATTGATCGAAAACCCCACACCTCCAGCACGAGGACCAACGTCGCCCATGCCACGGGCATCCGTCCCGCGACGACGCGCTCGAAACATTCCCGGCGCTCGCAGTGTCCAATCGGCCCATGAGATCATTGGCTCCTGGACGCCTCGCGATGGCGAAACCCCAACCTAGAAATCCGCCAACTTGTGGGAATAGTGGGAGCGCTCTTGGAAGGCGGTTTTGGCAAGATTGGGTAGCTTCTGCAACGGTAAGAGATCCCCATCCACGATGTTTGTTGTCCCGTAGAACAAGACCGTCTCCAACTGACTCAGGTCGGATACTGGGGCCAGCGACTGGATGTTTCCGCAATCCAGCAGATGCAGAACCCTGAGCCCGCGAAGGGATGCGATCTCGCGGATCCCTGCGAGTTTCCTGCTCCCGTCGATCTCCAGCTTCCCCAGATCCTGAAGCGCGTCCAAACCGTTCAGCGAGGACAGTTTTCTGCACGCTCCGAGCACAAGGGAGTGAAGTGTCGATGGCAGACCCATGCAGGATTCGACTCCAGCGCTGCATACCTGTAGTGCCCTCAGATTCGGCATCCGAGAGAAATTCTGAAAATCCTTCCCCGGATACCGGTTCAGGAACAGTGTGTGGATTCGGCGGTGAGCGAAGAGAGAGTCACACCCAGGCCGCCACTCGATGCTGCAGGACTCCAGCTTGGGGAAGGCTGCGAAGTCGATCGGCGTTTTGCAATAGGTGGACACCTGTAATCTACGGAGATTGGGAAGGGAATGAATTGAAGAGACGCTATCCAGGTTCCATTCGATGATCTCCAGGCTCTCGATGTCTGGAAGCTTCGACAAAAAGGAAAGATCTCCACGCTTCCATCCTTTTGCGTAGTTGAGCTCCAACTCCTTCAGATGAACTTGTAGAGCCAACTTGCACGCCCGATCAGACCACCCCGTGGAGAGTTCCAGGCGGGGACCATAGTCACCTTCTTTTACCACCATGGAATGGCTGAGAGGATTAAGAGAAGGCGGCACGTGGGAACCCTCACGCCCCCTGCCGCGCCAGGTCCGCCTCGACCATCCGGCGGACCAGCTCCTGGAAACCCACCTTCGGCTTCCAGCCCAGCGACAGGCGCGCCTTCGTGGCGTCGCCGACGAGGCGGTCGACCTCCGCGGGACGGAGGAACTTGGGGTCGGTCTTGACAAACTCCCGGTAGTCGAGCCCGGCCACGGCGAACGCCTCGCGGCAGAACTCCTCGACCGTGTGCGGGACCCCCGTGGCGATCACATAGTCCTGGGGCTCGCTCGCCTGGAGCATCAGCCACATCGCCTCGACGTAGTCGCGCGCGTGGCCCCAGTCGCGCGACGCCGAGAGGTTCCCGAGGACGAGATCCTTCGCCTTCCCGGTCTTGATGCGCGCGACCGAGTCGGTGATCTTGCGCGTGACGAACTCCTTCCCGCGCCGCTCCGACTCGTGGTTGAACAGGATCCCCGAGCAGGCGAACAGGTGGTACGACTCGCGGTAGTTGACCGTCGTCCAGTGCGCGAACGTCTTGGCGATCCCGTACGGGGAGCGGGGATAGAACGGCGTGTCCTCGTTCTGCGGGGATTCGCGCACCTTGCCGAACATCTCCGAGGAGGACGCCTGGTAGAACCGGATCGACGGGTCGACCGCGCGGACCGCTTCCAGGACCCGCATCGTCCCGAGCCCCGTCACCTCGGTGGTGAGCGTCGGCTGCTGCCAGGAGGCCGGGACGAACGACATCGCCGCGAGGTTGTACACCTCCTGCGGGCGGATCTCGGAGAGCGCCGCGTTCAACGAGTGGTCGTCGAGGATGTCGGCCGGGGCGAGCGTGATCCTCTCGCGCAGGTGCTCGATCCTCTCCGAGGCACCGGAGGAGGACCGCCGGATCGTCCCGAACACCTCGTACCCCTTCTCGAGAAGGAACTCCGCGAGGTACGAACCGTCCTGCCCCGTGATCCCCGTGATCAGCGCGCGCACGGCGTCACCGCCCTACTTGCCGCGCCGGCGCTCCTCGAAGCGCCGGGCGATCGAGCTCGTCGTCGACTCCGGTCGCGGCGCGGCGGCGCCACGCGACGGCTCGGACGATCGCGCGCCGGCGCGGATCGCGTCGAGGTGCGCCAGGAGGCGGGATTCGACCTCCTCGACGCGCCGCTCGATCTCCAGGCGCGCGTCGGCCGCGAGGCGGTCGGCGGTCGCCGTCGAGATCGCCGTGATACGCTCGAACAGCGCCTCCGACTGGAGCATGCCGCGCAGCGCATCCTGCATCTTCGGCTCCGTGACGGAGGCCCCGCGCACGGAGTCCAGCAGCCGCTCGCGGAACTTCGGGCGCTCGGTCTCCTGCCGCACCGCCTCCTCGACGAGGCGCGTCATCGTCGAGTGCAGGTCCTTCATCTCGGTCGGGAGGATCTTCCGCAGCGACGCCTCCATCTGCTCCGCCATCCTCCCCTGCAGCGCCTGCGCGACCGCGTCGGCGGAGGCGGACGACGCCAGCGTGCGGATCCTCCCCGCGAGGCGGTCCGAGACCAGGAAGTCGTCGAGCGAACCGTCCAGGCGCGCCTCGTCCACGCCGGCCGCCTTCGCGGCCTCGGCGATCAGACGCCTCCCCTCGGGGGACGTCAGCTCGCGCCGCACGGCGCCGGGGACGGTCTCGGCAACCTCCAGGCGCGCGCGGGACGCCTCGGCGCGGACCTGCTCGACATCCTCGGGGGTGGCGACGCGCCGGCTCCGGACGACCTCCTCGGCCAGGCCGCGGATCTGCTCGCGCAGTTCCTTGCCCGACAGCGCCCGGGTGAACTCCGCCAGCAGCCGTTCCTGCGCCGCTTCGACCTCCGCGTGGGAGGCGGCGGCCACGCGCGCGGACGCCTCCCGCACCTTCCCATCGATCTCCGCAGCGCGCGCCGAGACGGACTGGAGCTCGGCGCGGACCTTATCGAGATCCTCGGGGGTGGCCACCCGGCGGGCGCGTGCCACCTCCTCGGCCAGCGTCCGGATCTGCTCGCGCAGCTCCTTGCCGGACAGGGCGCGCGTGAACTCCGCCAGCAACCGCTCGCGCGTCTCCTCCACCTCCGCATGGGACGACGACGCCAGGCGCGCGGTGGCGTCGCGGATCTTCCCGTCGAGATCGTCGGCGCGCGCAGAGACACCCTGGATCTCCAGGCGCAAGGCCTCCGCGACGCGGGAGACCTCCTCCCGCGTCTGGGTCCCGAGCGAGCCGACCCTGGCAACGAGCGTCTCGACCTCCTGGCGCGCGACGGAATCCAGGCGCTCCGCGTCCTGTTTCCGCATCTCGACGAGCGACTCCATGCGCGCCGACAGGGCCGAAATCTGCCCCTGAAGGGCCGGGACCCGGTTCTCGATCTCGGTCTGGGCGAGCAC